>JAITVS010000098.1 GCA_031285685.1 Tannerella sp. | reverse complement strand
CTTGGAAATATGGCGCGATACGGATGGAAAAGTAGATATATTTGTTGGCGGAGTAGGTACCGGCGGAACAATAAGCGGAGTAGGGGAGGGATTGAAAGAATTAAACCCCCGTATACAAATTGTAGCCGTAGAACCGGCCGGTTCTCCTGTTTTATCGGGCGGTAAACCCGGACAGCACGAAATACAGGGAATAGGTGCCGGATTTATTCCCCGCATATACAACAAAGAGGTGGTAGATGCGGTAATGACGGTGTCCAACGATGACGCGATACACACCAGCCGTGAACTGGCCCGGACAGAAGGACTGCTTGTCGGGATTTCTTCGGGTGCGACAACTTTTGCATCAACCCTGTTAGCTCAACGAGCAGCAAATGCAGGAAAGATAATCGTAGCGCTGCTTCCGGATACCGGCGAGCGATACCTGTCTACGGGGTTATACAAATAGTAAATGCATTGAAATCTGTCAATAATATCAAAAATATGATAAATAAACGTCATACTGTTTCATTTAATAGTTTACTTTTGCGGTGTTATTATATTTTTTGAATACTGAAAAACAAAACAGTTATGAAGTATTTTTTAGAAAAAATTAGTATTGGTATTTTTATTCTGGTGTTTATTGTATCCTGTACTTCAGATGATGTCTTTGAACAAAAGGGAGGTAACGTTGTTTCTCCAGAAGAAGTAACGTTTAAGGTACCTGAAGATGATGCACGGGAAATTCTAACGGCTTTTGTACAGCAGTTTGAAGCTAATTCGGCGGATGCCGCTTCAACTAAAAGCGAACCGGCCAAAACCATTAAAGACGTTCAGGCATTGACAAGCAGGACATTTTCACGTATGCATCCGAGGCGGGTATAGACCTTGCTGAAGATATCCATACAGATACGCTGATGTACCTGATGAATTTTGAGAACAATCAGGGATTTGCCATTGTTTCGGCCGATAGCCGGACAACGCCGGTACTTGCCATCATTGATGAAGGTTCACTCTCCCTTGATACGCTTTCGAGGGTAGATAATCCCGGCTTCCTTATTTTTCTGGAACAGGCCATGATGATGCAACTGCGGGAAATAGCCGGGAATAAAGAAGTCATGAGAACTTCCGAATCGGTGATATCAGGCCTGTCGGAAAAAATGGATACCAAAGCCACCGTGTTACTAAATATTCCTGCACGGTTAAAAACAAAATGGGGGCAAAGGGAGCCATATAATATGCTCTGTCCTACCGGCACGCGTACCGGATGCGTAATAACGGCTATGGCGCAGGCATTAAGTTTTTTTAAAACACCTGGAAGTGTTAGTTGGAGACATAATAATTCGTTTGGTTCTTCCGTATTGAATTGGAATCAGATTATAGCAGACTGTGAAAACGCCAATATCGGGGGAGGATATGGACGCTTGAATTCAGCTACTACTCCTGCTTCCTCAGTACTACAGGTAGCTCATTTAATGCGTTATCTGGGATTAGCCGTCAACGCAAAGTATGGTAACAAAGGGACAGAGGCTGACTCTGGGGATGCTATATCTGTTTTAAAAACGTATCATGGTCTGTCATCTGCAGGCTTAAAAAGTTACAATGTGAATGATGTGCGCAACGCACTTGCAAACAACTCCAATGCCCTTGTTTACTCAAGAGCTAATGCTACGAAAAAGAAGGTATTGGGCATCACTGTGGGCTATGGTGATGGTCATGCATGGATTATTGACGGGGCGCAACGAATATACTACAGTGCGAACGATATTAAAGATTATGTCCATTGCAACTGGGGATGGTATGGGCAGTGTGATGGGTTTTACATCAGTGATGGATTTTACACGAAACAAGGACCGGTGTTTGTAGGTCCGAATGATAATGGAGGAACGGATGAATATAATTTTATACATGAAAATAAATATGCTGTTCTTTCAAGATAATATTTTATGCATATCGACTGTAAAATGATGAAATACAAATTTATATTTTCCATAATTGTATTGCTCTCATTTTTGTTTGGATGTAACGGTGGATCAGTGCCTGTTCCAATCTTCATAGAAGTTAATATTCGGTATGTTGATACGGATGGCAATTTTCTATTGAAAGAACCCGAAAATGAAACAAATGAAACACTGACAGGCAGATCGCCCTTAGAGGTGCTGTCGGTCACGGATGAGAAAGGCAATCCCGTTGAATTTTGGGTGCGGACTCCTCCGTCAGTACCTTATACCATGCCGCGCATTGACGTTGATAAGTCATTCAATGATGCAACACCCAAGAGAGTCAGGGAATATACCGTAAAATACAAGGTGCCATCTCTGTTAGGTGATGCCATTGAGGAAGTACGACTAATCTACAATGTGGATACTCATGGTTATACACATGCGTGGTATAACAACAGAGAAATCACTGTTACGGCTACGGCTGGTTTGGGAAACAGCGGCGATACGATAGCCATTAATCACTCTAACTCTATTGATTTCATATTGCCGGTAGATACAGCGAAATGATCGTTTAACATTCCTTTGACCATAAAGAAACCCGCATGTTTTTCAACGGAAATTCATGCGGGTTTCTTTGGAAAGATATTTGTCTACGGTTAAAGCGCATTGATCAGTAGATTACTATAACTATTGCCGTTGAATTCGATAGAACCGTTTCCTTCTCCATTGATCCGGTAATAATGGTTTACCTTGTTTTCAATATTCGAACGGGTGATGCTGAATCCTTTCATATCTACATTCCCATATTTCATCTTTTGGGCAGATACTTTAAATGAAGCATTCTTTGGGATAGATAGATGTAAATTCCCATAACGGGCGTTTGCGTATATTTTTTTAAAATCCGGAGAAAGCTCTTTTACTTTCAGCGTACTGTAATCCAGTGTACCGACGTTTAGTTCGTCTGTTATACGTTCAATAGATATTTCGCTGTATTTTACCTCTATGGATAGCCGGCCGGCACTTTCGACGGATAAGTTGCCGTATTAAGGGGGTCAAAACGAAACGCACAAAAGTATATAAGATAAAATACATTGTAAATCACTAATAGTAAGTTGTATACGGCGAATATAAAGGAAGAGCGTTTTAAAACGAAATGTACATTTGTTTTAATTTCATGTTAAGAAATCAGGTAAAAACAGTCGATTTTTGAGGGTGGATTTTAATTTCATGTTAAGAAATACGTGAAAGTTCACCAATAGATGCCGAGGGTGGAACGTGAAAGGTCAGAGAGGGAATATGAATCCTTCTTTGGCCTTTTTTCTTTGTGTTTTCAACGGATGGAAACGGCTTATACAGGCGAGTTTGAGCGGGTTTTGAGGCCATGTGGCGACTTCTGTCCCGACGGTTTGTTCGTTATTGGCAGATGGCTGATCGGCGGGTGTTGGACGGGTAATATTGAGGGCCATCGTGTGAAATGGTTGCCTTGTTTTTGGGTGTCTCCGGTAAAATGAAACAGGCTCCGAAAAAGGGTGTTTTTGTACCTTGGTTAGTCAGTTGCTTAGTCAGTTGGTTAGTCATTTTTGTGCAGAAAAAAGGGCTTAAAACACCCCCTTTTGCACTTTTTGAGGGGTGAAAGTGCCGTTTTTGGGGCGATTCAGACCCCCCTTTGCACACAAAAAAGGGCTTTAAAACACCCCCCTTTTGCAGGCTAATTTATTGATTTTCATATTTTTGTTGAAAAAGGGGGTAGTTTTGGATTGTACGTTTGGTTTCAGGGGTATTGAGGGGGGTAGGGTGGTTTTTGTACGGATGGTACACCGGTGGCGGATCTACTCCAAGCGGATAACACCGACTACAATAGCTACAGAGTGTATTTGATTTTTATGCAACTCAAACGGTTCGTATTGTTGATTATCGGATACTATTAATATATGGTCGTTATCTGTCCCTTTTTTTACTCGCTTAACGAGCGCTCCCTGTATGGTGTCGAGTACATATACTTTGTTCCATTGAAAAAATAAATCGTTGAGAGGAATTTTTTTACAGGCAACCACATCGCCACTACTGTATTTTGGCACCATGCTGCTGCCTTTTACCTGTATCAGGAACTCGGCATCTTTGAACATTGGTACGACATAACGCTCGCATTCATATTCCATTACTTGCACTTCTCCGGGGCCAAAGCCTGCCATCGCGCTAATAGGGATAAGTGGAATGCCTTCTGAAGTATAAGATTTTATTGCTTTTTCTTGCGTGGAAACCTTATTATTGCTATCTTTGGTTTTATTATCGGTTGCTTGCGGGATGGGTGATAACTCTGTTTTTTCAGATTTTGTACATTTCGTTTCACGTAACATTTCGCCACGACCGGTAAGGAGCCATTCAGGAGACAAATTGCTATAATAGGATAAAATTTTGCCTATTTGAGTTCCTCCTATTTCGCTATATAAGCCTTTCCCTTTCATGTTAGCATAAGAAATCCCTGTTTTCTCACAAAAATCAGTTTTTGAAATTCCCTGCTTTTCAAGGAATTGTAAAATTTTATCCTTTATGGGTGAAATTTTCTCCATTATTTTTTGAATGTATAAAATTTTATCCTCATCTTTGCATCGTGTTTACGAAATAAACACGGCTATAAAGGTATGAATTATCATTTAAAAACGAAGTATATGTCAAAAATTCTAAGAGATTCTGAGACGGTAAACAGTTTGATGTCGGCTTTTACGACGAGCCGTGTAACGGTATTAAAGGCTTTGGACGGCAAGTCGAACAGCGAGTTGGCGAAGAAAATCCGCAAGCGCGCCCTGGATATGGGATGCCGGATGAAGGGCGAAGAAAAGGTGAAGGTATTATAATACCGGGCTAACAATCACATATTCAAATGTATAAACTTTTAAAACACATTAAATTTATGACTTTACAAGAGCATCAATCCCGTCAAATGGGAAATTATCCATCGGCGACGAAAAAATCAGCGTTGCAACGCCCCGCGCAAC
>JAITVS010000047.1 GCA_031285685.1 Tannerella sp. | reverse complement strand
AACAATACTTTCATAATCATTTTTTTTGCAAAGGTACAGTTTTTAGAGAAATCAACTTTGTTTTTCAGGTCAAATTATTTTTCTTTCCGGTTCATTGATTCTATCGCGCAATTTGCTCCACGCAGATGTCCCGAATAAACTGCTATTTCTCATTGTATGGTACATTTCTTTGAATCTTGACATCGGTATCGAAAAACTGATAATATTTTCTTCTATATGGGGGCGGACTGATAAATCAAAGAATCCTATAAACGTTCGCTTACCATTTTTCTTGTTTTCAATGACGGTATCTGTTATTACAGTAGAACAACCGGAGCCGAATTTAGAGGTAACCGCATCATCCGAATTATTGTCAAAATAAGCCCATGTAGTCAAACCTGATAGAATGTCGGGGGTTGCAAAGAATATGATTCCTTCAACATCGTTGAAGCTATCAATCTTGTCTATACGGGTTAAATTGAGGTACTTCTTAATTGTTCGGGGTACCCCGAATTGTTTTAAGAAATCAAGCATTAATTCCGGTGTCTCTTTGTATTTTTCTTTGACAGACACAAAATTGGGAATGTGGGCGGGCATCTCCGTAAATCCGGTGTAGAATTTTCCGCCGCCACAACCTATGTTCTCTGCATTCAGGCTAACGGGTTTCCCATCCCTGACACTTCTTAATGCCTTGAAAAAGCAACCATTGATCTTCTCTGTTTCCGCAACTGGTGTGTCTGAATACCAGAACACAACAGGCAATTCGGCCGATTCGCCAAATGCTTCTCTGTAGTTATTAATGAATGTTACTGTTTCCATGTCTTTTTGTTTTATAATAATACTTATTTCTCTTTTTTCTTTTTCCATATTTGATATTATTGATTAATCAATGATTGTAAGAAAAAAATTATTTGATGTTTTGATAGAGCCTTTCGAGTACACCGGTTACAGTAGTATACTCCTTGTCGCTTATTCCGGACAAGTATGATTCTTTTGACCGCTCCAGATATTCTATGACTTTCGGCATTAATTCTCTTCCTGATGGTGTGATAACAATATTGTTCTTTTTCATGTTGACAGGAATACGATTAACCAATCCTTTTCCTTCCAGTATATCCAACGTTCTTTTAACGGCAGCCGTATCTTTAAAAGCTCTCTTTGCCAACTCCTGCTGGCTTATACCATCTTCAATATATAAAAGCCTTAAAACCACATATTGCGAATGGGGGAGATCAATTCCCTCTTTTCGCAACAATTTGTTAAGATGTGCAGACATTGAGTCGGATGCCCGTGCCAATAAAAATCCCAACGTATGTTGATGCTTTTTCATTGTGACAAATATATGAAATTATATTGATTAGTCAATTGTTTTTTTATTCAAAAAAATGATATATGGGATTATTTGGATGGAAAATACGTATCTTTGCATTCGTAAATAAACTCATTGTCTAATTTATGAAGTGGCAACTCTGTATATAGCTATCCTGCTCCGGGCATGTCGGGGAGATTTTCTCCGGCATTGAATTGATCTGCCCGTTCTTGTTACAGAGTTTAATTAACGAATTTATTATTAATTGTTTGTGGCGCTTTCTTAAGAAGCGCTGTGCAGACATGCTATTTCATAAAACAAAATGAAACAAAGTTCAGCGAAAGCTAATTATACATATAAACAAATCTGGCTCATCAACTTGCCTATCATGATGAGCCTTCTCATGGAACAGTTGATTAATTTAACGGATTCCATTTTCCTGGGTCACGTCAGCCAAATAGATTTAGGAGCATCAGCACTGGCTGCGATGTATTACACAGCCATTTATATGCTCGGTTTCGGATTTAGTCTTGGTGCACAAGTCGTTATTGCAAGACGAAACGGGGAAGGAAGGTATGAAGATGTCGGCAGAATTTTCTTTCAGGGCTTATTCTTTTTATCCGCCTTTGCTGTTGTTGTTTTCGTATTATCAAAATTGTTCTCGCCTCTATTGCTTCGCATAGTGATTTCATCGGATAATGTATATCGGTCTACCATGCAATATATAGAATGGCGGGATTATAGTTACCTGTTCGCTTTTCCGCTCTTGGCAATCCGGGCTTTTTTCATCGGAACTACCCATACGAAAATTCTTACTGTCAACTCGCTTATTATGGTAGCATGTAATGGTCTGTTCAACTATCTGCTAATCTTTGGTATAGCGGGATTTCCGAAATTGGGAATCAGTGGGGCGGCTATCGGTTCATCCCTTGCCGGACTTGTCGGATTGTTGTTTATGATTATCTATATGTGGCGGCATGTGGACAAGATACGATATGGCTTACGTGCCGTATTTGACATCAAACTGTCACTTCACCTGTTGAGTATATCAGTGTGGACAATGGTGCGGTCATTCTTTTGCATTGCTCCCTGGTTCCTGTTTTTTGTTGCGATTGAACATTTAGGCGAATGTGAACTTGCTGCTGCAAATGTAGTGAGAAGTATTTCAATGCTCTTTTTTGTAATTGTCAATTCATTTGCAACGACTACGATTTCGTTGGTAAGCAATCTTATCGGAGCAAAACAAATAGGAAAAGTGATGCCGACTTGTCGTCGTGTCATTATACTGAATTACGCATTGGGTATTCCGCTAATACTGTTAGCTTTTATTTTTTCAGACAGTCTTTTGCGATTGTTTACCAATGAAGCGGTTGTTATTCATACGGCGTTTTATCCGTTCTGTGTCATGTTATCGACATTCATTATTTCCGTACCTGCTTACACCTATTGCAATACCGTAATCGGCACAGGCAATACTAAAATGGCATTTATATTTCAAATGATAAATATAATTATCTATTTGTCTTATTTGTTCATACTATCCCACACCGAGGATATCCCGCTTGCGATGTACTGGACTGCCGAACAACTATACGTTATCGTGTTGTTTACATTATCCTTGTTGTATCTTAAAAGGAATAAATGGCAGAGTAAGAATTTATAGTTCCTTTTTATACAAGGGTTATTCTGAATTTGCAACCAAAGGGATTCAGTCTTCGGAAACGGAAATTTATTTTTTTTACAAGTTTAAGGTCTGCAAAGTTAAAATTTTGCAGGCTTTAAACTTAAAAATATCAGATCGTTTTTTATATTTTGGATTTATGCGTACTCTTATAAAGTTCTATGCGGGCAGTCCTCTCTTCCTGAGACAGATTGGCCGGAAGTTCGATTGTTGTTCTGTCACTGATTTTTATAAGTACGACTTCTCCGACTCTGTTTTTATGCTCTTTAAGCAATTGTTTCGTCGTTTTATTGACTTGATTTATTTCTATACGTCCCATGGTATTTTTATATTATGATTAATTTATGTGTCCGTTATTCAGTTTCTTCGGCGTAGATTATGTTTATTGCATTCATCCCTTTGTCTCCTTTTTCAAGGTCAAATGATACTATACGACCTTCCGTTATATCTTCCGGAGCGTTACTGATATGAAAGAAGTATTTATCCATTCTGTTCATGTCTTTGATAAAGCCATAGCCTTTCGACGAACTGAAATATTCCACGCGTCCTTTGTTGATAGATATGTCTTCCTCTTCTTTCTTCGGTACCGATATGAGTATTTCTTCATGATCTACCGGCTCTTTATTTTGCATATCAGGAGGCGTGTCGGTGATTACCCCATTTTCATCTACATATGCAATCATATCGTCAAAACTGCTTTTTCCGGACATCTTCCTTACCTCTTTTCGCTTTTGCTTTTCTAACTTTTTTTGCTGTTTCTTTTTTTCGTTTTCCCGTTTGTTAAATGATATTGCCATTATATATTTTATGTTTTGTTTGTCAAAATGAAAGTTTGAAATATTCTTATGCCGGAAGTTTTCCGGATTTGAAATTCGATAATGCGATGGGTATGGCTTTCTCTTGTATAGGAGTCGGATTTACATACCCTTTTTCCTGAATAGTTTTTAGAATCGGTTGTATTATATTTAATTCTTTAAATGTCATTATTTGCTTGGTTATGTGTAAAATACAAGTTTTTAAGAATAGGATTATATTCTTAAAACTTAATTATTATAATTTCTGTCAATACAGATGAAATAAACAATAAAGAGGAGGGTTTTTGCTTGTATTATTACAAGTAAGCTTTATATCAATGAGATATTGAAATTATAGGAGTACAGGAGGCGCACCTCCTGTACTGATTTATTTGGAGTATTAATAGCGTCTGCTAGGACCATTATTTCTTCTGTTCCGATCGCCGCCTCCTCCGAAAGAAGGGCGTTCTGTCCTGGGGCGTGCAACACTTACGGATATAACTTTACCGTCATATTCAACCCCGTTCAATTCATCAATAGCTTTTTGCCCCTCTGTTTCATTTGGCATTTCGACGAAGCCGAATCCTCTTGATCTTCCGGTTTCCCTGTCTGTAATAACTCTGGCTGAAGAAATCTCTCCATACTCTGTGAATAATTCGTTTAAGTCTGCGTCATTTACGTTGTAACTTAAACCTGAAATGTAAATGTTCATTTAAAAATTAATTTTAAGATAAATACTAAAGTGAGGATTGAGAAGAAATTTAAAAGGAGAGACTACTTAGATTTGTTAGATAAAAAGAAGAACTTTACTATAAATTTTTCGAACTCAATTCTGCGCAAAGATAAGATATTTATTTGAATAATCTCATCTTTTTTATTTTATTTATATCATTAACATTAGAATGAGTTAGTTCTGTAATTTTAACTTATCAATCTGACCGGATTGAACAACTGCATATGCCTTCATCTCATTAAGGGGAATGAATCTTGGAGTGAAATCTAAAATAGTTATCTTTGCGGCTCTACAGAATAAAATATGGATCATAAAATAATCAAAGCCCATCTCGCCCTGCTACTGGCGGGATGTATGTGGGGACTGATGTCTCCGGTCGGAAAAATGGCAATGGAAGCCGGTGTGACCAGTCTATCTTTAACATCTATGCGTATGATCGGCGCCGCTATTTGTTTTTGGATAGCTTCCTTTTTTGCACCCGGAGAAAAGGTTAATAAACGAGATCTCATATTGCTGTTTTTTGCCGGACTGTTAGGTATTGTTTTTAATCAAGGTTTATTCATCTTTGGATTATCGCTTACATCACCGGTAGACGCAACCATCATTACCACATCATTGCCGATTATCACCCTGATTCTGGCAGCTCTGTTTTTAAAAGAGCCTGCTTCCCTGATGAAAATCACCGGTGTTATTATGGGAGTTATTGGTGCACTGATTCTCATTTTAGGTAACCGAAACAGTACTGATGTTTCCGGTAATATTGGAGGAGATCTTCTCTGTTTGGTGGCTCAGATCAGTTTTGCCTGTTACCTGACTGTTTTCAAAGGGTTAATATCACGTTATCACATTTTTACCCTGATGAAGTGGATGTTTACATATGCTTCCATATGCTTTCTGCCTTTATCCATTAAAGATTTATTAGCTATGACATCTCAATCGTTTTCCGCCGGAGTCTGGTTAGAAGTCGGATATGTTGTTTTGTTCGGCACTTTTTTTGCCTATGTATTGATCTTGGTTGGCCAGAAGACGCTTCGTCCGACGATTGTAAGTATGTATAATTATGTACAGCCGATCGTTGGAACTATAGTTTCTGTTTTGCTGGGGATAGGTACATTCGGATGGATAAAAGCTGTTGCTTCTGCGTTAATATTTGCAGGTGTATATGTTGTTACACAAAGTAAATCCAGAAGCCAGGAGTTGAAACAATCCATACCTGGAAAAGATGAATAGATGAAGGATGTATCTGTGTTGTTTGATTTGTGTAAAATCAAAATGCTTAAGTTAATTCACCTGGCAATGTACCGCCGAATTCCTTAAAATCCTTTATCAGATGAGAATGGTCGAAATATCCACAGTCTATGGCAGCGTTATAGAGGCTTTCTTTCGGGTAGGTTCGCAGGAAATCAACTGTACGTTTGAACCGGATAATTCGACTGAATGTTTTGGGTGAAACTCCGATCGCAGATTTGAATATACGTTCAAATTGTCTTTCACACAGACACACTTTTTCAGCCATCTGTTTAACGGACAGTAACCCATTCTCGCTACGGATATAGTCTATGGCAAAATCAATGCGTTTTTCAAGTGGAAAATAGTCAGGCAGCCGGCTTATCAGATAGTTATTGAGATAAGTAAGCCGCTCCCGCATGGTTGGAAGTTCGGGGAGGCGGTCATAAAACGATTTTTCGAAGAGTGTTTCTGCCAGAGCTATTTCCACCGTTTTATCTGTCAGTTCAAAAATCGGCATCCGGGTAAATGCGGTTATCCCATTCGGGCGGAAGCGAATACCCAACATCATAATTACGCCCGAATAATAAGTGATGTCCAGATGAGAAGTTGTCGTACCGACAATATGTGGTATGTAGGGAAACAGCCGTCCCGTTCCGTCATTATTTGAAAAATTGAAAAGAATATCCACACAACCGTCAGGTAAAATCCGCTGGGTATTAGCGGTACTGACTACTCCATCGGAAACCCAATAGGTTTCGATCAGATGCAGGAGGCGTATGTCGGGCGGGTATTCCTTGTACATAATTTTATAATCTTACTTCAGTCAATTTACAATCCGTGTGATACCTTTATTCTCTGCCGATTTAAGTGTTAATAGGAATATTGTTCATTTCTCATATACTTTTGTGTCCACGGACAATGTATCATACATTTCAGGCAAGTCGTGCATTTATCCACATCTAATATCTCTTCACGGGAGACTCCTGCCTTCCAGATTTTACCTTTCAGCGCATTGGGTTCGCAAACATCCAGGCATACCCTGCAATTGCCGCATTGAACTACAAACGGATTGTGCAATATTATATTCAAGGGTACATCAGTTAAAACACCTCCCCATGTTTGACAACAGCCGTATTCTTTGTTTACTAACAGGTTGTTTTTACCAATCCGGCCGAGGCCTGCATGAATAGCCAATGTTTTCAGGGGAAGATGAGTTTTTCCGGATATTCCGTCAAAATTGCTTGTTGCGATCTGATTGGCATCCGAAAGCGAATAAGCACGATATCCGTTTTTTTCAATAAACCCGGCAAGCAGATCAGATATACGATACATTTCCATTTCGTGACAATAATGTTCGTCGTCATCAAAATAGTTTCGTTCAATCATTTCCGGTACATAATTGGGATTTTGACTGACTCTTTTCAGGTATCCGGGAGAACATTTTACTCCGAATAGGATCGCAGAAGGGAAATCCCGGTTTTGTATCCGGGGTAAACCGGAAATATCAACGAAATGAATGAATTCAACGTCGTATCTCTCTAATTCATAAATAATTTTTTCGTTCAGCGGGTTCATTTTTATTCCGGACAAAATCCGTTTTTATAGAATTGATAACTTTCCTCTATCTTTTCAGGTGTATATGTTGATCTCCATTATTGACGATTCAGGCCGTTATTTCTTTTAAACCTGTAATAACTTTGCCGGATCCGGCTAATAACTTGTCGTTGTTATGACCCCCAGAATACAGGATGTGGTTCATTCCAAGCGCTTTGGCTACTTCTGCATCATGCAGGGTATCCCCAATGATTAAGGTTTTTTCCGGAATTAGTTGGTTCTCACGGACAAGAAGTTCTCCAATCTGAATTTTTCCGACAGCACAGATATCATCGGCTCCATAGATTCCTTCAAATTTATTAATTATTTCGAAATGTCCGGTTTCCTCCAGTAAATCATTTTTCTTTGCGGCAGATAAGATGTATTGTTTTATTCCCATCCGACCAATTGTATCCAGAATGAAAAGTGCGTCAATATTCAGTTTCTTTTCATTTTTATACTCTTTATAGATTGCATGATATTCCGAAGAGATTTCTTCAATTGATTCCTTTTCAAAATCAAACCCGACTTTACGGTGAAAAGATTGTACGGGAAAACAAAATAAATCTCTGTATGTATATAAACTCAGTTGTTTTAGTTTTCTTTTTGAAAGCATTCTGTTTACCACTTTCAGATTCATCTCTACGTCGTCTAAAAGTGTTCCGTTCCAATCCCAAACTAATGTGTCTATCGTATTTAAAATCATATTCATTCTCTATTTGTATATAACCGTATTATCATATTCTATGGCATAATCCGGATTACCTATTTTAACCTGCCTGTTCGGTAGAAGCCGGAATACGGCATTTACCTTATGTTGTATTGATTATATCTTCATCTTATTCAGCTGTTCTTTCATTTCCGGTGTTATCCGGTAGCTTTCGCGGGTTTTCTGGATAGCTTTGTTATGTACGAATTTGGAGAAAATTCTTTCTTCCAATAGCGGAATGGTTTTATCGCCGAACTTAATAAGTCCTACGCTGATTGCCCAGGCAATAGCCATATCAACGTAATATTGCCCTTGTGGTACTTCCGTCAAATGTTTCAGCGCTATATCAATGTGCGTTTCGTTCATAAGATAGTCCATCTGTATAATCACGAAAACACGTTTGGTGAATTCTCCTTCATGGGTTTTAAGCGGCAGGAAATGGGACAGTATTTCGTCAGGAGATTTTTTGAATACTTTTAATGCTGAAATAATTGTATCTACATGTGCCCAATTATCGAATTTTAGAGTTAGTGGGTCTAAATAGCGATATATTGTCTCTAGGGAAGGCTTTTTCAGTTGCCCGAGAACTAATCCGTAAAGCAGGATATGTTCGTATGTCGTAAATTCTGCATTTTTCAGATAGGATTCCAGGTTCGGATCTGCCGACAGCTCTTTTGCCAACTTCTTCAGTGCGGGCATTCGAACCCCAAGTATTTCATAATTGGTGGGGATAATCCGTTTGTTGAATTGTTTGTAATCACTTTCTGCCAATGCATTGAGTTGCCGGTTGATCAGAGTATTCATATTGTTGCAATCTGTTATTTTTTATGTGCAAATGTACGAAAAGGGAAAGATCCTGAAACTCTTTTTATGTTTTTTTGATGACATTCATATGTTATTCTCTCAAATTGCACTTCTATATTGATTTTCTGTTCTGAATGTAAAAATAGTTATTTTATTAATAGCGACAATAATTTAAAAATGTATCCGGTACGCACAAATTGAGAATGAAAAAGTTTGTTTTATGAATTCGTGTGAATTTCTGACGACTTTTATCTGATTCCAGTTTTTTTTCAGTTTTGCTATTCAACTTTGCACCAGGAAAATTTTAAAGCAATATAAGAATTATTAATTAATTCAGAAAAATTAAATGATTATGAAAAAGTATCTATTAACAATCGCTTTGCTAAGTTTTGCATTTACATTTAATGCATGTAACGATGATGATGATGTAATAATCGGTGAAAGTGACCTGCCTTCAACCGCAAAAACATTTGTTGCAACACATTTTCCTTCTGCCGGTTTTGTATGGGGTGAGAGGGACAATGACAGTTATGATATACGTCTTGATAATGGTTTTGAACTTGATTTTTCATTAGATGGAACGTGGGATAATGTTGATAGTAACCATGCAAAAGAAGTTCCTGCTTCTATTATAGCATTGATCCCTGAAAGTATTTCAACATATATATCCGAAAAACATCAGGGAGCCATAATCACGAAGGTTGATAAAGAGCATGACCGGAAAGGAAATCATACAGGATATGAGATTGAGCTCAATAATTCTCAGAGCGATCTTAAATTTGGACTGGAGGGTAATTTTATCCGCTATGATAATTGAGAATAAATAGGGTATAAACGACAAAATTTGATTAAAATGAAAAAAGTAATTTTATTATTAAACTTTACTGTTCTTTTCTGTATGTTTTTTGCATGCAGCGACGATGATAAGGTGATAAATGAAAGCGAACTGCCTTCAAGTGCCAAAACCTTTCTTGAGACTTATTTTTCAGGGCAATCTGTTTTAGACACCCGGAAAGATAATGATGAATACAAGATTTATTATACAAATTATAAAGTTGAGTTCGACCGGCAGGGAATATGGAAACAGGTAGAAGGAAAGCAAATAAAGAATGATTATAAGGCTGTCCCTTATGCTTTTTTAAATGAAGAAATACCGGCGGGTATTGTTGTCTGGATTACTCAGTATTATCTAAATACATCTATTGTAGAGGTCGAAAAAGAATATGAAAAGGGTGTGCATATAGGTTACGATATTGAATTGAATAACGGTATTGATGATCTTGATTTTGATCTGAATGGCAATTATACCAAAGGTACGACGCCGCCCGTTTCAACTGTATTACCGGAAAAGGCGCAGACATTTCTGAATACTTATTTTGCTGACGATGCAGTTGTCAGCCGGGAAAAAGATAATGACGGAGATTATGAGGTTATATTAGCAAGTGGTATCGAAATCGATTTTGATAGTCAGGGAATCTGGGATAATGTAGATGGGAAATTGGAAAACGGACAATATAAGATTTTGCCGGAGACATTTCTGACGACAGAATTGCCGGCTGGTATAATCGCTTTTATAAAAACAAATTACCTCAATAATGAAATAGTCGAAGTGGACAAAGAGTTTAAAAATAATGTGTTGGTAGGTTATGAAGTTGATCTTAGTAGTGGTGTGGAACTTGATTTTGATACAAATGGAAATTTGACGGGAAGCGGCGGAACTTCAACGGTAGAACTACCGCAGACCGCAAAAGATTTCATGAACACTCATTTTTCCGGGTTGACTTATACAACTATTAAAGACGAAAATGAGTATGATGTATATGCCGGTGCGTATAAGATAGAATTTGACCTGCAAGGTAACTGGACAAAGGTTGACAGTTATGTCGGTCAGGTGAAAACGGCGCTTCCGCAAAGTTTCCTGGCCCTAACACTGGTAAGTATTATCAATAATTATGTGACCACAAACTATCCGGAACGATATATTATAGAAATAGAAAAAGATTACGAGAATGGAAAACTGTATTATGATATAGAGCTTGATAACCAGGTGGATCTTGTGTTTGATACAGATGGTCAGTTTGTTAAAAGAGACTGATTACTTTTAATTAATCATTATTACCTGGAGGGTGGAAGTCACATCGCGACTTCCACCCTCATTTGTTATATAGGCCTACTATCCGGAAATTAAGTATAAGTTCCGATCACGAATGATGTCATAGATAATGATCCTGCGACAATCTTATCATTAAATATTTCTATGTTGTCCCCGGACGATGATAAAGCCAATGTATATATCAAAGGGATATAATGTTCTTCAGTAGGTATTCCCAGGGCTGCCTTTGGGTTGAGATTGTTGTAATGTATTAATGAACCGTGATCCCGTGCAAGTATCGCTTCTTTCATTTTTTCGTTCAGTTCATAGGCCCAATCATATCCGAAGCCGGTGTTGAATCCGTTTTTATCCGGGCGGGCCAGCCACAGATTGTGTACCATATTACCACTTCCGACGACCAGGACTTCTTTTTGTCGAAGAAAGGATAATTGTTTTCCGAGTTCATAATGATATTGCATTTTTTTTGAATGGTTGATACTTAGCTGAAGAACAGGAATATCGGCCTGGGGATACATGTGTTTCAAAAAACACCAGGTACCGTGATCCAATCCCCACTGAAAATCTTTTTCTATTTCAAACGCCGGAAGCATGTTTCGAACATCTTCTGCCAATAATGGGGAGCCGGAAGACGGGTATTGCTGACGATATAATAATTCGGGGAATCCTCCGAAGTCGTGAATTGTTTTTGGTTTTTCCATTGCCGTAACCATTGACCGTTCTTTTTCCCAATGAGCCGAAATGCAAAGTATTGCTTTGGGGCGAGGCAGTATTTTACCAAGTTCTTTCCATTTATCCGAAAATTCATTGTTTTCGATTGCATTCATAGGAGTTCCATGTCCAATAAAAAGTACAGGCATAGAATTATTTTTTTTAGAATCTTTATCTGAATTATCCATATTTTGAAGGACTATGTTTTTATTTAATCATTTTATTGCACCTGTCAGTGACAAATTTTATATCCTGAACTTTCTAAGTGCAAAGATAAAGCTTTGATTTTATATAAACATCCGGATGCGACGGAGACTTATCGATTTTTTTAAAGATGTATTTATGGAATACATTAATTTTTTCTTTTTTATTATATTTGTGCATATTATTTTAGTGTCTGATTGTATGGTACGTTATAAAACAAAATTGTTGCCGGTCTTTTTTCTGTTGTTTACTTGTTTTGACCTATTTCCGCAAAATATTCCTGCTGATTCATTAATAACTGTGGGGTATGCCATCGGAAGACGGGAGAATATTTCCAGTGCGGTTGACAGAATTCAGGAAGGACAGATGAATCGAAATCAGGTAACCAATCCTCTGGAAGCAATTCGTGGTCGCGTGGCGGGGGTTACTATTCAAAAAGCCTCTAATGGTAAGGCGACGTTGGATGCCGTACGGATGCGGGGAACAACTTCCCTGACCAGTGGTAATGACCCGCTGATTATTATAGACGGAGTCTTTGGTGACCTCAATATGCTGACATCAATTTATCCTACCGATATTGAAAGTTTTACGATTCTGAAAGATGCGGCAGAAACGGCCCAGTATGGTTCGCGGGGAGCGTCAGGTGTTATTGAAATTACAACAAAAAAGGGTATCAGTGGTGCGACAAGAGTAAGTTACAATGGAAATTTCGGCATAACATCCGTTTATAAGAACCTGAATATGCTTTCGGCAGACGAGTTTCGACAGGTAGCGAAAGACCGGGAGATTCCGATTCTTGATCTGGGTTACCGGACCGACTTTCAGAAGAAAATAGAGCAGATCGGTTTGCAGCAGGATCATCATATCGCCTTTTATGGTGGTACAGATGCTTCCAGTTATCGCGTTTCGTTAGGATATATGGATAGAGAAGGCGTGATATTGAATGAGGATCTGAAAACTTTCACGTCAAATATGAATATGACGCAGAAAATATTTGATGAATTTGTCCAATGTGATCTGGGAATGTTTGGCTCTGTACAGAAGAATTATAATTTGTTTGATTATCAGAAGACATTTTATTCCGCAGCAACCTTCAATCCGACATACCCGGATCATAAAAATGCGGAAACTGGCTCTTGGGATCAGATTGCCAATGCCAGCCAGATAACGAATCCGCTTGCCTGGATGGAGGTAAAAGATCATGAAGCCGGTTCGCATATCAGTACGCATATTCGGCTGAAGCTTAACCTGTCGGATAAGTTAAAACTGGTATTATTTGGAGCCTATACATATAATATTGTTGAAAATTCGCAATATCTTCCCATTCCGGTCTGGGCACATGGACAGGCATATAGGGGTATGAAAAAGAGAGAGGCATTGCTGGGTAATATGATGTTGACTTATAAGAAGAATTGGCAAAAACATTTTTTTGATGTGCTTGCCCTGGCTGAACTTCAAAAGGAGACATATACCGGATTTTATACGACAGTGACTAATTTTTCGACAGATAAATTCGGCTATGATAATCTTCAGGCGGGAGCAGTCCGCTTGTGGGAGGGTACGAATTCATATTATGAAGACCCGCGCCTGGTTTCGTTTATGGGGCGTTTCAATTATACCTATGCCGACCGCTATATACTTACACTAAATGCTCGTACGGATGCTTCATCTAAATTCGGCGTTCATCATAAATGGGGATTTTTTCCATCCGTATCGGCTGCCTGGGCGATTAGTGAAGAGACGTTTCTAAAACAGATTCCAATAGTTGATAACCTGAAATTTCGTGTCGGTTATGGACTGGCCGGTAACCAGAGCGGGATAGATTCGTACACGACATTAAGTCTGGTGAAACCGAATGGAGTAGTGCCTGTCGGCTCTTCTGCCATGGTTTCCCTGGGCGATATACGGAATACGAATCCGGATCTGAAGTGGGAGGTGAAACGTACTTTTAATACGGGTTTTGATCTGGCAATGCATGGAAACCGTTTTTTGTTATCTGTTAACTATTACCATTCGAAGACGGCAGACATGCTTTATTTGTATAACGTAAGTGTTCCTCCGTTTGCATATAATACGTTACTGGCCAATATCGGTTCGATGCGGAATAACGGGACTGAAATTGCGATCGGCGTTACTCCGTTGAAGACAAAAGATCTGGAGTTGAATGTCAATGCAAATATTACGTTCCAAAATAATAAACTGCTTTCTTTGAGTGGAAATTATAATGGTGAAACGATTGCTGCTCCTCAATACGAGAGTTTGGCGAGTCTCAACGGGGCCGGTTTTCACGGAGGGTATAATCATATTGTTTATCAGGTAGTAGGAGAACCTTTGGGGGTATTTTATTTACCTAAGAGTAATGGGCTTGTGTCTGACGGCGAAGGTGGGCTTACATATGATATCGTTGATCTGAACGGCGGAGGGATCAGCTTGGAGGATGGGGAAGACCGCTATGTGGCAGGACAGGCGGTACCGAAAATAGTTCTGGGTTCCAATATCAGTTTCCGCTACAGGCATTTCGATGTGTCGGTGCAGATAAATGGAGCATTCGGGCATAAAATCTATAATGGCACATCATTGACATATATGAACATGGATATTTTCCCTGACTATAATGTAATGAAAGATGCGCCGAAGCGGAATATCAAAGACCAGACAGCTACGGATTATTGGCTGGAAAATGGTAATTATCTGAATTTTGACTATGCGACAATTGGTTGGAATATACCGGTTGAAAAGTTGGGAAAATATATCCGGTCGCTGCGGTTGGCTTTTACTGTCAATAATCTGGCTACAATTACGGGGTACTCGGGACTTTCACCAATGATCAACAGTTCGACGGTAAATGAGACATTAGGGGTAGATGATAAACGGGAATATCCGTTGGCGCGTACCTATACATTAGGATTAAGTATTGACTTTTAAAAGAAGGGAACAATGAAACGGTCAATAATTTTATATATGTTATTGGGGATAGTATTGGTCTGGGTGGCTTGCGATAACTTCCTGAAAGAAGATCCGCGGGATAAGCTTCCCGAAGAGGAGTCATACAACACGCTTTCGGACTTGTATCTGAATGCTGTGGCCTCGTTATATACATATGTGGGCGAGTATAGTGACAGTCAGGGCCTGCAGGGTACAGGCCGGGGCGTTTATGATTTGAATACATTTACAACAGACGAAGCCATATTGCCGACACGCGGAGGCGACTGGTATGATGGCGGCTTCTGGCAGGGCCTCTATTTACATCAGTGGGGAGTGGATAATGATGCGCTTCAGGATACATGGGAATATTTATATAAAGTAATAATTCTGAGTAATAAATCGATTGAACGGATTGAGAAATTTCAGGAGACGCATACGGATAGTGAATTGCCGG
Organism: Tannerella sp.; assembly: GCA_031285685.1. Taxonomy (GTDB): domain Bacteria; phylum Bacteroidota; class Bacteroidia; order Bacteroidales; family Tannerellaceae; genus Tannerella. The sequence continues at coordinate 10,793 of JAITVS010000047.1, read as the reverse complement.
GTTATATAGCGGAGGTACGTGCCATGCGGGCAATGTATTATTATTATCTGATGGATATGTTCGGTCGTGTGCCGCTGGTACTTTCATCTTCAATACCCATGAAGGAGGTGGTACAATATGAAAGGAAGGATATTTTTGATTTTGTGGTGGATGAATTACAGGAGGTTGCCCCTTTACTGGCTTCTGCCCGTAGTAATCAGCCGGGAACTTATTATGGACGCATTACGCGTCCGGTCGTGTATTTCCTGTTGGCCAAGTTGGCATTGAATGCGGAAGTTTATACCGATAATCTGTGGACGGATGACGTACGCCCCGATGGTAAGTATATTTATTTGGAGGTCGAAGGACAACCATTGAATGCCTGGCAGGCGGTAATTTACTATTGTGACCGTATAACGGAACTGGGATACCGGCTGGAAGCGGATTATGCTTCCAATTTTGCCGTGTTCAATGAAGGATCTGTAGAAAATATATTTACGATTCCAATGAATAAAACGATGTATACCAACCAGATGCAATATCTTTTCCGTTCCCGTCATTATAATCATGCAGCGGCATATGGTTTAGGAGGTGAGAATGGCTCAAGTGCTACGGTTGAGGCGCTTCAGGTATTCGGGTATGATACGGACTCCGTTGATCCCCGTTTTGGTTTGTGCTATTTTGCAGGAACGGTTTATGATTTGAAAGGTCAGGTGGTGAAATTGGACGATGGTACAATACTGGAGTATATGCCTTGGGAGGTCGCTCTTGATATTTCGGCGACTCCTTATGAAAAAACAGCCGGTGCACGTATGAAAAAGTACGAATTGGACAAGACAGGAACAAAGGACGGGAAATTAATGGAAAACGATATTGTTCTGTTCCGCTATGCGGATGTGCTGCTGATGAAAAGTGAGGCAAAAGTACGAAACGGAGAAAATGGTGATGCGGAATTGAATCTGGTTCGCAGTCGTGCGGGAGTGCCTGACCGGGATGCGACTCCGGAGAATCTGTTGGCCGAGAGGCAATTGGAATTTGCCTGGGAAGGATGGAGGAGGCAGGATCTTGTCCGTTTTGGAAAGTTTACACGTGCATATAGCAGCAGGCCTCAGTTACCGGGAGAAGAGAACGGTTATACGACGGTATTTCCTATACCGGAGAAGGTGAGGTTAATGAACTCGAACCTGGAACAGAACCCGGGTTACTGATCTTCTAAAAGGTCGTTCTGAAATTCTTCCTGTATTCGACAGGCGCAATCTTTATATATTTGAAAAACACCTTGCGTATGTTGTCTGGGGAACCAATTTTTATGAACACACCCATAGAGGCCGATATTTTTAGAAATTGTGAAAATCGGATTACATATCATTGACAACCCAGGATTTAAACTCCGAAGCTTTGTTTTTACTTATATATATACGCTCAGGAACTTCGATGTCAAGTGTTACAAGCAGCCGGTTGTCAAACCAGATCGTGATGTTTTTTACACTGTCGCGTGCAACGATGAATTGCTTATTCGCACGGATAAAATCGGCGGGATTAACAGTGGCGATAATCTGTTCCAATGTTTTGGAATAAGAATAATTTTCTCCGTTTTTCAGGTAAATACATGTGTTTTTGTTGGTTGTATAAAAACAGGAAATGTCTTTCATGTCAATCGGTAGCAGTTTATCTTTATAAGGGATCAACAGTTTATCCTTATGATGGTTGACCGGATGCAACCGGCTTATTTGCATTAGATACTGCATCACTTCTGTGCGGTTCAGCTTGCTGAATTTTGTAAAAGCACGTTTTAGTTCATCTGCTTTTATTGGTTTCAACAGATAGTCCACACTGTTTACCTTAAATGCCTCAATAGCGTATTCATCATAAGCAGTCGTAAAAATAATCGGAATGTCGACTGTCATATTCTGGAAAATAGTAAAGGCAGAACCATCCGACAGGTGGATATCCATCAGGATCAGGTCGGGAGACTGGTTGTTTTGCAGCCAGTTCATGGTCTGTCGGATACTTTCCGTATTGCCCGTAACTTCAATAGAAGGATCAATTTCCGAAATGATGTCCACCAGATTTTCGTATGCAACAGTTTCGTCTTCAACGATTAAGACTTTCATATTCTTTTACTTTAAAGGTAAATACACGGTAAATGTTTCTCCGTCATCTTCTATCCTTATCTGTTTGCCCATCAGCAGGGAAAAGCGGTTTTCAAGATTCCGGATTCCCGTACCGTTTGTTGTGGAAGGGTTGATTTTCGGATAAACAGGGTTTGAAACGATCAGTTCCGAATTTTCATTCAGCCGGATTAAAACTTCCATTTTATGTTCACTGTCGATCGTGTTGTGTACCACGATATTATCGATCAACGGAAGCAGGGATAATACCGGGATTTTCAGATCCATCCTGCTTTTGTCCACATCTATATTGAATACCAGTTTATTTGCAAAACGAACTTCCATCATGTAACGGAAGGCATAGACAAATTCAAGTTCCTCGTCCAGAGGAACCAATCCTCTTTTATCGCTTTGAAGGATGTAGCGGAATACATCCGACAGTTTATTTACATATTCAAGCGTTTTTTCGTCGTTTTTTTTCCGGATCAGAGCTGTAAGCCCGTTCAGCGAATTGAAAAAAAAGTGAGGATTAATCTGATTTGTCAAGGCATCATAACGACTCTGCAGATTTTCGGTTTTCAGTTGCTCGATCTCCTGTTCTTTTTTACTTTGAAGGTTATACATCACATAGATGTGTCCTGCGGTTGTACATGCCATAAAAACAACAAAGAACTGGAATAGTAATATACTTCCGAAACCATGAATTTTGCAATGGGTGATGTATAATATGATGACAAATAACAGATAGGCAATAATTGTAAGAGAAAGCGTTCCTATAACCCTTTTCTTTAAAGAATAATCCTTTATTATTTTTAGATTGAAGAACAACAATCCCCATATCAGCATGGCAAAGAATATGTATCTGAAGAAAAAGAACTGTAAGTGGAATGTTCGTTTTGACTCGTTCAGAAAACTTAATTCCCAAGGGAGACATGCTATATTGGGATATATGATAATAATCGCACTGGCCAGACTGATCAGTAAAAGCTTAAACGGACTGTATTTGTTCAAAAAAAACATTTAATACATTTTTTGCAAAGATAAAAAATTCTTCTGTCATGAACGATATTATTGATTATGACTTTCATATTCCGGAGAATAGATCATTTAATAATATCCGATAGTACAAATATGTTGCTTATTAAATTCTGTCGTAGTTAATGAATGATCAAAGCGAAAAAAAGACGGATAAAAACGAAAATGGAAGTTTTTTCCGGGTAATTTTCCTTACAAATAATAGATTGAACTTCTCGGCAAAATATTTTGAGCCGTAAGGCAAAATGATATTGCATCTTTTATTTTAATTTTGCATCATCAGAATATTCAACGTATGGAAAATATAATATATGAAAAGAGCTAAAATAATATTGATAACGATTGTATCGTTTTTTGGTTTAAACAATAAAATAAATGCACAGAATATGAAATCACTTGATATTAAACAACAAAAGATTGTTGCCATTGCGGCCAATACGGCTGTAGGTAATCTGAGTACGCTCAGAACAGAATTAAACGCCGGACTGGACGCCGGTCTGACGGTAAACCAGATAAAGGAAATTTTGGTACAAATGTATGCATATTGCGGTTTTCCCCGTAGCCTGCAGGGAATAAATACTTTTATGGCGGTGATGGATGACCGGAAAGCAAAAGGGATCAATGACGAAATGGGGCAGGATGTCTCGCCGATCACCGATACAAGAGAAAAATATCTCCGTGGAAGAAAAATTCTTGAAGAATTGACCCGAACTTCACAGGCCAATATTTCAGGAGCTAATGCGTTTGTTCCGGCAATAGATGTTTTTTTGAAAGAACATTTGTTTGCTGACATATTCGAACGTGATGTGTTGACTTATCAGGAACGCGAACTTGCTACTATTTCAGCGCTTGCAGCGATGCAGGGTGTGGAACCGATGCTTCAGTCCCACCTGAATATGGGAATGAATACCGGACTCAGCAGGGAACAATTGGAAGAAACTCTGACTATTGTCGGGAGATTCACCCGTAAAGAACGTGAGGAAACAGGTCGCGGACTTTTAGCTGTGGTGGTGGAAAATAAAACGGCTTTGTTTCCGCTTGGTGAACGGGGTTTGGCCGACTGGTTTACAGGAGAAGTCTATGTTCAGGGATTGCTCACTCCCGATCAGATAGAGGGATTATACTCCGTCGGACAGGTTACATTTGAGCCGGGAGGCCGGACTTACTGGCATACTCATCCTATCGGGCAGGTATTACTTGTAACCGGAGGAAAAGGATTTTATCAGGAGCGCGGCAAACCGGCACAGATACTGACGAAAGGTAGTGTCGTAGCTATCCCGAAAGATGTGGAACATTGGCATGGAGCCTCGGCTGACACCGGATTAGTTCATATTGCCATATCGAATATTGCGGATGGTAGTGCAGTTACCTGGATGGAGCCGGTAAACGAAAAAGAATATGAGGAAGTGAATCAATAGATCGTTATATTATAAACAATAAAAATAAAAGGTTATGCAAAAAGTTAGATTAAACAATGGTATAGAAATGCCGGTGCTCGGTTTCGGAGTTTATCAGATACCGGATCCCGAGGAATGTGAACGCTGTGTATTGGAGGCCATGCAAGCCGGATACCGGATGATAGACACTGCAGCCGCCTATACGAATGAAGAGGCTGTGGGACGTGCCGTCAAACGTAGCGGTATACACCGTGAAGAATTATTTATCATTACCAAACTTTGGATTCAGGATCAGGGCTATGAGAAAGCCGGAAAAGCATTTCAGAAATCCCTTGATAAATTGCAGCTTGACTATCTTGATCTGTATCTGATCCATCAGCCTTTTGGTGATTATTACGGCTCGTGGAGGGCGATGGAAGAATTGTACAAAGAGGGCAGGGTAAAGGCGATCGGAGTGAGTAATTTTTATCCGGACAGGTTGATAGACCTAATCATGAATAATGAAGTTGTTCCGGCGGTCAACCAGATCGAAACACACCCGTTCAATCAGCAGATCGAAACGCAGAAGTTTCTTGCTGATAACGGTGTTCAGATACAATCATGGGGACCTTTTGCCGAGGGGAAGAACCAGATGTTTTCGAATGAACTATTGGTTTCGCTCGCAAAGAAATACAATAAATCCGTGGCGCAAATCATCCTCCGCTGGCTGACGCAACGAAACGTTGTTGTGATACCGAAATCAGTAAATAAGGACAGGATTACGGAGAATTTCAATGTATTCGACTTCCGGCTGAATGATGAAGATATGGAAGCTATTCGGTCACTCGATACGGGTGCGAGCATTTTTCTTGATCACCGTGATCCGGAAATAGTGAAGTGGCTTGGTTCTGTCAGATACGATATTTAAAAAGAAATTATGAAAAAGAAAGTTTTGATTATATCGGCCAGCCCTGTAAAGGGGTAACTCCGATTACCTATCAGTAACCCGGCAGTTGCGGAAGCTTATGAAGCCGGAAAAAACATATAATCATGCAAACTCAGAATAAAGAATATATTACATTCAACTATTCAGATATCATATTCAGTTATTTTTTCAGTGACGACTGTATCTGTACAAAAATGGTACGCGATCATTTCCTTGTGTACGTTTATTCCGGAGAATATATTCTGGAAGAAGGAAAAAAGAAAGTGACGGTTAATCCTGGAGAGTGCATTTTTTTACGTCGTGATAATCGTGTGAACATGACAAAGCAGGCAAAGGGCAACGAACCGTTTATGGGGATATTCATGAGTTTCAAGCGTAATTTCCTGCGGGAATTGTATCAGACCATCGATCGTAAGTCGTTACCGCTGGATATTGAAAAATATAAGCAGAGTGTTATCAAACTGCCGCAGACACCAGACATCACAGGTTTGTTTCAGTCTATGATTCCTTATTTTAATTCTGATATCAAGCCGTCCGAAGAGATCATGAAGTTGAAACTCATGGAGGGAGTATATTCGTTGCTGAATATCGACAAGCGCTTTTTTACGACGCTTTTTGATTTTACCGAGCCGTGGAAAATCGATATCCTCGGATTCCTTGACGATAACTATATGTATGATCTGTCTATCGATGAAATTGCGTCCTTTACCGGACGCAGCCTTTCTACCTTCAAGAGAGATTTCCGGAAAATCAGCGAACTATCGCCTGAAAAATGGTTGATTCGCAGAAGACTCGAAGCGGCGGTTGACATGCTGTGTGAAAATAAAATACCGGTGTCGGATGTCTACATGGAAGTCGGATTCAAAAACATGTCTCATTTTTCCAAAGCTTTCAAAAAACAATATGGTATTTCCCCCAGCAATTATAACCGTGCGATGTAGTGAAAGGATCGCTTAATCCAGAGGAATCAGTTCGTATTTCCGGCTACCGATACCAAGCGTTTCGGCGTGTTCAAGTATGTGAGTGCCGTTACGGGATTCGATACGTTCAATCAGGTGTATTTTTCCGTGATCTGCAGATGCATAAACCTGGTCAACACAGGCTTTATCCAGTGCAACAGGATCAAGGGACGCCAGGATGCCTATATCGCCCATCTCCGGGTCGGCAGGGGCAGAGTCACAGTCACAATCTACGGAGAGATTGTTCATGACACTGATGTAGATGATATTATCTCCGCAATGCTCAACGATTGCTTTTGCAGCTTCAGCCATTGATTCCAAAAAATCATTCTGTTCGGGGTTACCCCATTCCGTAGTGCTTGTTCCCGCTGAGTGTATCAATACTTTTCCTCCGGATGAAGCGATACCTATTGACATATTTTTAAGGGCTCCGCCGAATCCTCCCATCGCATGTCCTTTGAAATGTGACAGATTAATCATAAAATCATAATTTGTAAAATGTGAGCCAACAATATCTTTCGTCAAATGTTTTCCGCCGTCTATAGGTAATTCGATTTCGCCTTCGGAATCCAGGATGTCAACCGGAGCAATTGCGGTAAAGCCATGATCTTCGGCAGCTTTAAGATGTAGTTCCGTGGTTGCACGATTGCCTCCGTAGGCTGTGTTGGCATCAATAAAAGTACCATTCACCAGGCGTACCAGGTCTCCGACAAGTTCGGGTTTGAGGTAATTTTTTCCTCCCGGTTCTCCCATACTCAGTTTTATGGCTACTTTTCCTGTCGCTTTTCGACCAAGTGCTTCATAAATATGTATTAAACTTTCCGGTGAGATTTCTTTTGTCATGTAGACCTTAGGGTCCTTTTCTGAAGTTCCTTCTCCATTCGGATCCGGTTCTTCCTTTTTATTGTGACCGGAACCGGGGGATGTTCCGCATCCGTAAAGTGTACCGGTAATCGCCGCAGCACTTAAACCGATCCCGACTTTGAGAAAATCACGCCGGTCTAACTGTTTGAAATCATTGATCCCATTTAATACCCTAAATTCCTTTTTCGACTCTGTATTCATATCTTTATATTCTAAATTTATTGATTGTTAAATTGATAGAATATTTGATGAACAAATATTTTTCAAATGTGATAAGATAATACTACAAAGAAAAGGAAAAAACGGATAAATAATATTTCTGACAGGCTCAAATGATTTTGCTGACCCGTTCAACTGAAAATTGTACTTGCTATATTATGACAAGTCGGAATTCGGATCATTTTTATAATCAGTAGATTGAATATAGATGTTCTTATGGTATGATAAAATTTTTATCCAGATAACTCTTTTGTTTCTCGAAGAAAGCAATTTTTTCATACTGACTGACTCCTGAAATAAGAGAAGAGCTTTTTTTCAGTCCCTGAATCCAATTTTTTATTTCTTTACAAGCATCTTTTTCTGTGGAAGTAAAAGCTCCCAGACAGTATGCATTATTCATACTGACATTTATATTTTCACTGGAAAGGTAAGTATAGGTGGTATCGAAGGCTAAATTCGAAATATATGTTTCTACTTTGTTGCCGGTATCATATTCTCCATAGTCTGCAAAATGTTCAAGCGTATTGAGTAAACGGGATAATTCCTGTCTAAGCATCTCCATTTCTTTTGGAGAAATAATCCGGATACTGTAAAAATAGTTGATATCGTTAATGAGAGACCGAAAAAATGAACGATCCCAGATAAAAACGGTACGTTTGATTTTTTTAACTGCTTCTAAAAATAGTTGATATGTCTTTCTTTCTGCTTCAGGTACCAATGTATTGGAATAGGTTAGCTTGTCTTTGGTTGTTTTACCGCACTGATACATCCATTTAAGGAGATAAACACGATAGATCGGGTAGTGCAGAAGACTGATCTGCAATGGCAACATATTCATCGCAGTGCCGAATTCCGAATCCGGATCATCTGCAGCCAGATTTATTACTTTTATGTAATTATAGCTCATATTCAGATCTATCGGTTTTAACTCATTATAATCGCGTATGTGGAGGTGGTACCACTGAGATCGATAGGGAGATACGATATCGGCAATATTATCAAGGGATATTCCCAGATGTGTAGATAGAGTTGCCATTTCGACAAAGGAAAAAGATACATCTCCCCGCAAACGTTTGTAGATCGCTTCTTTTTCTAATGGTAATATTTCCATGAGAGTTTTAGCCAGATGACGGGGTATTTTTTCTTTTAATAAAGAAATGAATTTTTCCTGTAAGTTTTTCTCCTTGTTATACATAGGTATTCGAAATTTTGGAGTTCAAATATATTAAAAGTATTTGTTTTTTACACTTTTTTTACGCTATTCGAGTATTTTTCACTTTGTCGTTTCGTTTTTCGAAACAAAATTGAGAGCATATCATGTAGACATTGAACATAATATGATAATATTAAGTTTATCTATTTTGAATTTTGTTTTGTATAAGTGCAAATAATAATTTATTTCTGTTCATTTTATCAGACAGGATAGGGAGGAGATAAACTTTGTTATTATAGGATCTTCCCAGTACTTTTTCACGGATCGTAAGTTTGGCTTATCAGAAAGTTTCGATTGAAATGACCGCATCCGGAAGTCCTTCGGCAGATACGGAAAGAAGGATGGTTCCTTTTTCCTCTGTCGGCTGAACAATCGCCAGTGCTTTTCCGCGAAAGGTATCGGGTGTCAGGGAACGAAAACTTTTCATATCATCATAGCTGCCATTGCCGGAAGCAATAACCGTACCGTTACCGCCGCATTTGATTTCAACCGGGATGATGGCATCCGGAATCACATGGCCGTCTTTATCTGTAATCTCTATTTTAACATAAGAGAGATCGTTTTTGTCTGCTCTGATTCTGTTGCGATCTGCAGTTAAACGAATAGCCGCAGGCTTTCCTGTCGTTTTTAATATAGCCGTTTCTTTATTTTTGCTTATGTTGACGGCTTTTAGTGTTCCGGGTTCGTAAACCACATCGAATGTGGCTGTGTAATTCTCTTTGTCCACTTCCTTTTCGCCGATTAGTTGATCATTCAGGAATAGTTTAACTTTCGGTGAGCGGCTGTATACGTTGACAGTCATTGTCCGACCTTCCCAGTTCCAGCTTAAAAGTTCGTTGGGCCATCCCCATCCGTTAACGACTTCTTTTTTGCCGGGGGTTACAGGAGGATGCACAGCCATGGATATTTCACGTTCTCTCCATAATATGTCCCTGTAATAAGATTGGGGTTTCTTGTCGCCGCATAAATCAATGTCTCCGCACCAGGCATTGTACCAGGGCCAACCCATAAACTGGGAATCCCTTTGATCCGGTTCTAACTCCAAAGCATGTGCCAGTCCGGCTTCTCCCAGATAATCAATCGCAGTCCATACAAAATCTCCTATGACATAAGCGTTTTTTTCTACAAGGTTCCAGTTCTGGGATGCTTCTTTGGGAAAAGATTCGCTGCCATAGATAATACGGTTGGGATATGCGAGATGGTCACTCTCATATTTTTTCCATACATAATTATAACCGGCAACATCAACATTCATAAAGGCTCTGTAAGAATCTTTATCCCAGGTAAATTGCCGTCTGTCCCAGAAATCATTTGCTCCCATAGTGGAGAGGCGGGAATCATCGTACTTCCGGATCGTGTTCACTAATCTTTTGGCTATTATATCTCCGATCGAGTCGGCCCGTTGCTCGATTTCATTCGCAATACTCCACATGATTATCGAAGGATGGTTTCTATCGCGACGGACGGATGCTGCCAGGTCGTTGTCGCTCCATTCATCAAAGAACTGATGGTAATCCTGCGATCTTTTAGGCTTTTGCCACTGATCAAATGTCTCATGGATGACCAGTATACCCAATCTGTCGCAGGCACCCAGAAAATACTCTGAAACCTGGTTATGGGCGCATCGTACGGCATTATAGCCATTGGCTTTCATCAGTTCAACCTTCTTTTCCTCCGCTCTGTCTATCGTTGCAGCTCCCAGTAATCCGTTGTCATGATGGACACATCCTCCCTTTAGTTTTAACGGTTTTCCGTTCAGTAAGAAACCTTTTTCGGCAGAGACCGAAATCGTGCGTATTCCAAATGGTATAGTTATTTTATTATGGATTTTCCCATTTGACGAAACACTAACTTCGGCTGTGTATAATACCGGCGTTTCTACCGACCATAATTCGGGTTTTTTAATGGTGAATGATGTGGATACCGGTGTTTCCGTTGATATTTCCATTTCCCGGGATGCAGAAAAAACTTCTTTTCCCGCCGGAGAATAAATTTTAATATCAAGACTGCCGGTGGTGTTCTGTTCTATTTTGTTGTGTACGATTGTGGAAAATTTGATAACGGCTTCTTTTTCTTTCAATTCGGATGCAT
>JAITVS010000013.1 GCA_031285685.1 Tannerella sp. | reverse complement strand
CGGAACTGTGTTTCAAGAACATCTATTACAGTAGGATCGGCTTTAAATTCAATAAGCTGATAGAAACCTGTTGATTTCTTGTTGATAGGGTAGGCCAATTTGCGTAAGCCCCAGTTCTCTTCATTGACAATTTCTGCTTTCTGAGATGTCAATATCTCTTTGATTTTTTCTACCGCTTCCTTCATCTGTGCATCAGACAAAACGGGAGTCAAAATGAAAACGGTTTCGTAATTGTTCATAATTCTTAATTATTAATTTAAAAAATTTGCGGGTGCAAAGATAAGGAAAAGAATTGACAATTGACAATTGACAATTGATAATTTTTATTTTTATTCTTACCTATTCTATAATATGCTAGTCTTTAGTGGTTTATATTCTTCTCTGAAAACCTGTGCCAATTGTTATTCCCATTCGATAGTTGCCGGTGGTTTGGAGCTTATGTCGTAAACGACACGGTTTACACCTTTCACCTTATTAATTATTTCATTAGATACTTTGGCCAGGAAATCATAAGGTAATTGTGCCCAGTCTGCTGTCATTGCATCAGTTGAGGTTACGGCGCGTAACGTAATCGTATTTTCATAGGTGCGTTCATCTCCCATTACGCCTACGGAACGTATCGGCAGTAATATGGCGCCTGCCTGCCATACTTTATCGTAGAGGTCCCATTCACGCATCAGCGTTATATAGATATCATCGGCCTCCTGGAGTACACGCACTTTTTCAAGTGTGATGTCTCCGAGTATGCGGATGCCAAGTCCCGGTCCGGGAAACGGATGTCGTGCGATCAGATTTTTAGGCATTCCGAGTTCGTATCCGACACGGCGAACCTCATCTTTGAAAAGAAGGCGTAGCGGTTCCACTAATTTGAGATTCATTTTTTCCGGTAATCCGCCAACGTTATGGTGGCTTTTTATGACAGTGCCGGTTATTGATAAGGATTCTATTACGTCAGGATAAATAGTCCCCTGTCCAAGCCATTTTATATCTTTCAGTTTATGGGCTTCTTCATCAAAGACGTCGATGAAACCTTTTCCTATAATTTTGCGTTTCGTTTCCGGATCGGTAACCCCTTCCAGTTCTTTGTAAAACTTATTGCGTGCATTTACTCCGATTACATTTAATCCCATATTTTCGTACGCTTTTAATACGTTTTCGAATTCATTTTTCCGCAATAACCCGTGATCAACAAAAATACATGTCAGGTTTTTTCCGATAGCCTTGTTCAGCAATACTGCTGTTACCGAAGAATCCACACCACCGGATAATGCAAGTATAACCTTATCATTTCCAAGCATGTTTTTCAGATCTTCAACAGTCGATTCGATAAATGAAGCCGGGGTCCAGTCTTTTGCGCATCCGCAGATGTTCAGGAAATTATCCAGTATTTTAACGCCGTCTTCCGTATGGAATACCTCCGGGTGAAACTGTACGCCCCATGTAGGTTCTCCCGCGATGTTGAAGGCTGCGGCCTTTACATCGCCGGTACTTGCTATAATCCGGAAAGTTTCCGGTAATTCTGTAATTGTATCGCCGTGTGACATCCAGACCTGTGTGCCGGCTTGTATATTTTTGAACAGCGGATTATTTTCATCTAGTTCGGATAAATGTGCACGTCCGTATTCGCGTGATCCTGCGGATTCGACTTTTCCTCCGGACGAATAAGCCAGGTATTGCGCTCCGTAACAAATGCCCAATACAGGATATTTTTTTCGTATACCGGACAGGTCCGTTTTAAAGGCGTTCGCATCATTTACGGAATATGGGCTGCCGGAAAGTACAACCCCTTTGACTGTCGGGTCGTTTTCCGGGAATTTATTATACGGTACGATTTCGCAATATGTGTTTAACTCTCTGATTCTGCGACCGATAAGCTGGGTTGTCTGTGAACCGAAATCAAGGATAATAATTTTTTCTTGCATAAAGGTAAAGGGTTAAATGAGGCGCAAAGTTAAGAAAATAATAGAAAACTGATAATAAGCAAAGGGATTTATTTTGTATTCCTCTCAACTTGCATTATATTTTTCGTACAAGTGAAGAATATAGCTGCGTTTCGGAAGTGCAAATAAAAATGAATTTTCATTTTGCACTTCTCTCAACTTGCATTATATTTGTAGCGTTTTTTCAGGTACACGGATCGTATTACCGGTATAGTGTGATGGTTTGAAATTACCGTTAAACGTAGATATTTATGGATGAAGAAGAAAAAGAAGTAAATCGTAAAACGTGGTGGATAATGGGTGTTATTCTGCTGATACTGATAATCGGTATCGGGGGGTATTATATATGGCACCAGCGGCAGCAGATGTATGAGATGACTGAAATGTTTTCTCTTGAAAAAGAGAGTCTGTCGGATGAATTTGAAGAGCTTTCTCTACAGTATGAAGGATATAAATTCAGTGTTGGCAATGATTCGCTGATCACTTTGCTTACAACGGAACAGGCGAAAGTACAGCGTCTTCAGGAAGAATTACGTACGGTGAAGTCTACCAATGTACGGCGTATCAACGAATTGAAAAAAGAATTGGAAACGCTTCGTAAGATTATGCGCAATTATGTCATACAAATAGATTCACTTAATGCCGAGAATGAAAAGCTGAAAAATGAAAATATTCAGGTTACGCAGAAGTATCAGCAGGCATCATCACATGCTGCCCGCTTGTCAAAAGAAAAAGATCAACTCTCGGAACGCGTGCAGATGGCCTCCCGGCTTGATGCGGTGAATATTCAGGTTGTTCCTATTAATTCCAAAGGAAAAACATCAAAAAAGATAGATAAAGCAACTCAGCTTATGTTGACATTTATCGTTTCGAAAAATATAACAGCTCCTGTCGGAGAACAGACTATCTATGTCCGTCTGATGAAGCCGGACGATGATATTCTGACCAAGCCGAACTCGGGGTATTTCAAGTTTGAAAATAAAGACCTTATGTATTCCATGAAGAGGTCGATCGAATATGACGGCGAAGAACAGAGTGTCGTCATGTACTGGAATATAGAAGAGTATCTGTCTCCCGGCACTTACCGTGCCGATATCTTTGCAGAAGGAAATCTGATCGGCCGTAAATCATTTGTATTGGAAAAATAGGAAAAAAAGACTTTTTTGTTCATCATGCAATGATTTACAGAACTTTTTTTTACATTTGCATGTTTGGAGAATTTTACTAATATTAAACTATAATACTATGCAAAGCAGACGTGATTTTATTAAGCGGGCATCCATGTTGGTTGCCGGAGGAGTAGTTGTTCCGAATTTATTGTCTTCCTGTGGTGGAAGCGCTACGAAATCTTCAAAATATCTTGGACTTCAGCTTTATTCTCTTCGTGAAATGGTAAACGACGAAGGGATACAAAAAGTACTGGAAACGGTTGCAAAAATGGGCTATACCAGCCTTGAAACAGCCGGGTATAGCGATGGGAAATTTTACGGGATGGCCCCGGCGAAACTAAAGAAAATGGCTAATAGTCTGGGTATGAAGCTGACCAGCTCACATCTTGGCCGTAATATAAGCGGAGACAGGGATGCGGATATGGCCTGGTGGAATAAAGCTGTGGAAGCCCATAATGCCGCAGGTATGAAATATATGGTGATGCCTTCGTCTCCACTATCTGGAGAAGGTGCGACACTTGATAATATCAAACGTTACGGTGATTATTTTAATGAGATAGGATTGATTACAGCCGGGGCAAGTATACAATTCGGCTATCATAACCATGCTTTTGAATTTGAAAATAAAGTAGATGGTGTGCCGGTTTATGACCTTATGCTTGAAAATACAAGTCCGAATCATGTGATGTTCCAGCTTGACGTATATTGGATTAAGAAAGGCGGATATGACCCGGTGGATTATATGAAAAAATATCCGAAACGCATCAAAGTATTACACATAAAAGATGAGACGGCTATCGGGGCACAAAATACAGTGGATTACAAAGCTGTTTTTGACCAGGCTTATGCAAATGGAGTGAAGGATTGGTATGTGGAAGTAGAAAATTATGATACAACCCCGGAAGAAGATGTTAAAAAGAGTGCGGACTTTTTGCTCGCGGCTGATTTTGTAAAATAAACTTTACCCCTAAAATATTTTAATAGAATGAGGCTGTTCTGAGATTTCGGAACAGCCTCATTCTATTATGTTATTACTGAAATATTACCGGTTGGATCCGAGCCATGTCAGTCGTTTCCACAATGCTTCGAACGGGCCATGGGTAAAGTGTTTTAGCCAGACAGTGCAGAATGTCAGTTGCAGTAAAAATAACGCAACTCCAAACAATGCGCTGTATGTGATGCCTATGTTCAGGTTAAAGCCCCAGTTGTAAAAAAACAAAGAACCGATAATCGATTGCGAAATATAGTTTGTCAGGCTCATGCGTCCATAGGGAACAAGCCTGAGTAGCCATTTTTTCTTCACCGAATAATAATAAACCATGAGGACCATTACAACTAATACTGTCATAAAGCATAGGTTTGCGTACGATTTAATGATAAGCTGAAACGGTCTCAGGATTTCTTTATTTGCTATAAAATCAGGCATCATGCCATGCAGCCCATTCAGTGGAAAAAATAAAATGAAGGCAACCAGAAGATATTTGTGCCATGCAAGGTTATGTTCTTTTGAATAGATGA
This sequence comes from Tannerella sp., assembly GCA_031285685.1. Classification (GTDB taxonomy): domain Bacteria; phylum Bacteroidota; class Bacteroidia; order Bacteroidales; family Tannerellaceae; genus Tannerella. The sequence goes on along the minus strand of JAITVS010000013.1, from coordinate 20,259 downwards.
ATAGTTTGGTTCTTCCCAGCCATAAACCCGTGAGGAACAGACCGGCTGTCTGGAAAATGCGTCCATGTTCCCAGGCCCATGTCAAAGAGGCAAGCTGACCTTCGTAAAGGTTTACTTTTACCATTTCCCAGAATGATGCTTCACACTGGGCTTTATAGGTTACGGCCCAGTAGTTGACTCCTGCCGGGGATATATAATCCGGATTTATAACGGCGTAAATTACTTTTATCCATTCCATCGGCTGCAACAGCAGTATGATTGCCAGGGTAATAAGAATCTTGTTATTCAATCTGCAACACAACGGCAGAATAATCCCGACCATCGCATACATTGTCAGTATTTCCGCAGTAAAGAATGCAGCATTAAATTGCCCGAGGAGAAATAGAATGACCAGACGCCATAAGAAACGTAATCTGAAATCATGTCCTCTTTTTTTTTCATTGTCATCCTGGATATAGAAACTGAATCCGAACAGAAGTGCAAATATCGCATAAGCTTTACCTCCAAATGCAAAAAATAATCCGTCCCATATAGCTTTATCAGTGAACTTCATCCATTCAAAGGGTATTTCGGGCGGAAAACGGTAGAAATTGAAATGTTCGATGCTGTGCAGTATAATAATACCCATAATGGCGAATCCCCGTAATACATCGACCACTTCCACACGGGATTTTTTTTTCATACCATCAGATTTGTCGGGAGTAACAACTGTCATCTTTATTTTTTAATTTCGATATTAATGATCATGATAGGTATTTCTATGATATGCCTGGCGTCATACCCATCTATTGTATAGTTGATGTAATAAGGTAATGTTTGGTTGAAATAAGTGTAATATTTACCGGCAGGTAACACCTTGTCTGCTCCTAATATATTTTTGTTATACGGACACCAGATCTGTGATGCTGCATGTGTCTCGCCCGGTTTTATCGAGTAAATTATTAAGATATCTGCAGACTGGGCACATGTACTTCCTATGAATATGTTTTCGGTATTGAAAATTTTACCTAATGGTCGGCCAAAATCATTCGATATATATATAGTTTGTTCACTATTGTTTGTTAATGATATGTTAAAGGCGAAGCCTCTTTCTTTTACATCCTCTTCAGAAAACAGATTTGTTTCGTAGCCATCTCTGTCTGAAAGCCAGAATGTGAATTTTAGATTGTCAATTTCTTTTTCTACACGTGTATTATTGTTGTTAGCATCATAAAGATTTGGTGTTGCAGGATCTGTTTTTATTATTTGTATTAATTGATAGGATGAAATATCGTAAAGTTGCTGAAGGGTGTTGTTAACCCAAATATTCTTTATCAGTACTGTTTTGTCGTATTTATTAATTTCACAAACGATAGTATCTGTCGTTACCTTACTATCGTGATTCCATTCAATTGCTATTCTGTGTAGTGTTTTTCCATTAGGACCATATGAATCTAAATTTATTTTTAGTTGCAGTTGATTGCCGTAAGGGTATTCCTCAATGTCAAAACTTGCATGATCATTGCTTTGCAGTGGTTTAACTGTAATATCACCTTTACAATATTTGTTGTCGGATTTATTTTGGGATAATAAATTATCCTGATTAATATTTTTAATTATGATAGCGAAAGAAAAAGAGTAATCATCCTCATCGAGGTTTTTATTCTCCGAATCGCATGATACAAACATGCATAATACAATAGCAATGTTGAGACAGATTGTTAATTTTTTCATAGGATGAGTCTTTGGGTAACAAAAGTATATAATCTGTGGAAAAAAAACAAATGAACAGAATGGTTTTAGTAAATAGTTGTTTGTTTGGTGTTTTATAACTTCTGCGCAAATTGAAGATATTCAAACGCAAAAACAAGTTTCATTTTTTGTATACCACCAATATATTTGCAGAAGAATAAATTATTTAATACCTGATAACATTTATGAAAAAAAATCAAGCATTCTTTAAAGTTAGGCGCAGGCAGTCTTTATCCCATATCCCAGTAAGTATTTTTCAAAACATAGAATAAATCCGAATTCTTATAGAGTGTTTAATTAAAAGTGAAAGTATATGAAAAAATTGCAGTTCATTTGTAATCAATCAAAAGGAGGATATATCAGGGTTATCACTCTGGTTATCTCATTTTCATTGGCTTGCTTGCCTTGTATGTATGCAAAAACCAGTGAAACAAACGATGTCAATCAGGAACAATCAGTAACAGGGACCGTAACGGATGATTCCGGAGAGGCGCTTATCGGAGCCAGTATTTCATTGAAGGGGACTTCAAGGGGCATTACAACAGATATGGACGGCAGGTTTTCTATTCAGGTTCCGGATGGAAATGCCGTATTGGTTATATCCTATATCGGGTATAAAAGCAAGGAAGTTACAGTCGGAAATAATGCGAATTTATCCGTCGTATTAGAAGAAGATATGGGACAGTTGGAAGAAGTCGTGGTGATCGGATATGGCGTCCAGAAAAAGAAACTGGTAACCGGTGCAACGGTGCAGGTAAAGGGGGACGATGTTCAAAAGCTGAATACGGTCAATGTCTTAGGGGCATTGCAAAGCCAGACGCCGGGCGTGAATATCACGCAGTCTTCGGGTATGCCGGGTGAGGGCTTCAAAGTAACCATACGTGGCCTGGGAACTGTTGGTGACTCAGCTCCTTTGTATATTATCGACGGCTCTCCGGGTGGTGATATCAATTCATTGAATCCGGCAGATATAGAGTCGATCGATGTGTTGAAAGATGCCGCATCAGCCGCTATTTACGGTTCAAGGGCGGCCAATGGGGTTATTTTAGTTACGACCAAACAGGGTAGGATCGGAAAGATGCAGGTGTCATTAGATGCTTATTATGGTATACAGAATGTGTATCGTATGCCTCAGACACTGAATGCACAGGAGTATGCCGTCATTGTAAACGAAGCCCGTTTGATGGATGGACTTTTGCCTTATGATTTTGCTGCGGAAGTACCGGATTGGGAGCGGATCAAAAACGGATCATGGAAAGGTACTAACTGGCTTGACTTGTCCCGGAATGAAAATGCCCCGACACAGAATTATGCGTTAAATATGACAGGGGGGAGTGAAAATGCGGGATATTCGCTTGGATTTGCATATACTTCCCAGGAAGGGGTTCTCGGAAAGCCGGCTCAACCGGATTATGAACGTTATACGGCACGTATCAATTCGGAATATATTTTACTGAAAAACGGTAACATGGATATTATCAAATTCGGGGAGAACCTGACTTATTCTTATGTTGAAAACAGTGGCATTGCTATCGGTGATATGTGGTATAACGACGTACGCAATATGATAAAGGCAACACCGTTTTTACCCAATCTGGATGAAGATGGGGACTATCATTATGCCATACCTTGGGATATACGTACCGGAAATCCGATTGCAAGAATGGAGACACGGTCGCATAACCTCAGTAAAAATCACCGCTTAAAAGCGAACCTTTTTATGACGATTCAACCGGTAAAGGATTTGATATTTAAAAGTAATTTCAGTTATACGTTTAGCGGAAGTACCTATCGTACTTTTACACCGGTATTTTCGTTGTCATCGACGGAATTTAATACGTTGGAGTCCGTATCGCAAAGTATGTCACTTGGAACGGGGCTGACATGGGAAAATACATTAACATACAATTTTAATATCAATCAGAAACATAATGTGAATGCGATGATCGGGCAGTCGATAGAGAAAACCGGAATGGGAGAAGATGTGAATGCCGCCAATGGAAATCCGATCTTTCACGACTTTAAGCATGCTTATGTCGGTAATGCGCCTCTGACGGAGATCAATTCCGCGACATCCATGGGAGGAGGTCCATGGGATAAAACTACATTGGCTTCTTTCTTTGGTCGTATCAATTATGATTATGAAAATAAATATATGGCAACGGTTGTATTGCGTGCCGATGGGTCTTCTAATTTTGCAAGCGGTAACCGCTGGGGATATTTTCCTTCGGTTTCTGCGGGATGGATCCTGACATCGGAGTCTTTTATGGAATCTGTGTTGCCGGTCATGGACTTTCTGAAAATAAGGGCTAACTGGGGACAAAATGGTAATCAGGCGATAGATCCGTTTCAATATTTGTCGCCGATCGCCAATGATTCCCAATATACATTCGGAAATGACAAGACGACTCCTTCTATCGGTTCCTATCCGAGAATACTGCCGAATAAAGATGTGAGTTGGGAAACTTCCGAACAGACAGACCTGGGAATTGACGCCCGTTTCTTCAGGAGTCGGTTAGGTCTTGTTTTTGATTATTACATCAAGAAGACAAAAGACTGGCTGGTTGTGGCCCCTCAGCTTGCCTCTTTCGGAACCGGAGCTCCTTATATTAACGGCGGGGATGTTGAAAACAAGGGCGTTGAGTTAGCCTTTAATTGGAACGACCGGGTTCGTGAATTCCAATATGGAGCGAATTTGAATTTCACTTATAACAAAAATAAGGTGACCCGGCTGGCAAACGCGGAAGGTATTATCCATGGAGATACGGATGTGTTGTTTCAGGGCTCCACGGAAAGTTTCCGCGCCCAGGTAGGCTATCCTATCGGTTTCTTTTATGGTTATCAGTCTGCTGGTATATTCCAGACTCAAAAAGAGGTCGATGAATATAAAGGCGCTAAATTGCCGGGCGCTCGTGAAGGCGATGTGATATGGGTAGACCGGAATAATGACGGAGAGATTACTACCGAAGACAGGGGTATGATCGGAGATCCTCATCCGGACTGGCTGACGGGATTAAACCTGAATGCTTCATACAAGGGATTTGACCTTAGCGTAACCATGAATGGCGTTTTCGGGAATCAGATTATGCGCTCGTATCGTTCGTGGAGCGATTCTCCGAAAGATAATTTTACGGCGGATATTTTTGACCGCTGGCATGGCGAAGGGACCTCCAACCGTTTCCCCAGGCTAACGACCAATGTCCACACTAATCGTCAGTATGTTTCGGATCTATATGTAGAAGACGGCGATTATTTCCGCATGCAGAATATTACATTGGGATACGATTTTAAGAAGCTTTTCCCACGGATGATTTTGCAACAGGCCCGGATTTATGTGACGGCCCAGAATTTATTTACGATTACGAACTATACGGGAATGGATCCGGAAATCGGCTACGGCCATGATAAAAGCTGGGTATCAGGTATAGATTGCGGTTTTTACCCGAGTCCCCGTACCTATATACTTGGTGTTAATTTGAAATTCTAAAAACAGACGAATATGAAACGAGCCTGATAAATGTATCGCTGAAGGCGATTTACAAAAGCGCGAGTTCTATATTACCTTAGTGTAAAAATTTAATTTTTGTATATATGAAAAAGATTATAGCAATATTTTTATTTATGACAATGTTCTTTACCGGATGTGAGGATTTTTTAGATACGGAAAATCTGAAGGAGAAGGATACTTCAAACTATCCGGAGAACCAGGCCGAGATCATGAACCTGTTGACGGGTGTTTATGCGGCGACACGTGCAATGGAAATGGATGAGAATGGCCGTTGTGCATTTGTTGTGGCGGAAGTGCTTTCCGATGACCGTTTCGGGGGTGGAGGCCCGGACGATAAGGACTGGGCGAATCTTGAAAAATTTATCTGCTCGGATCCGAATATGTTCCGCGATACCTGGTCGAATGCCTACCGGAGTATCTTTCGCGCGAATATGTTGTTGAATTCATTGGATATGATTGAGTGGAGCGACGAAGCGACACGTTCTTATGTGGAAGGGCAAGTCTATTTTCTCCGGGTTTATTCCTATTTTTATCTGGCCCGCCTCTTTGGCACCGCTCCTTTGACATTAAGTCCGGATCCGGTCAATCTGCCCAGAGCGTCAGCCGAAGAACTGTTTGCACAGATTGGGGGTGATTTGAAAACGGCGATAGGAAAAATGCCGAATACTCCGAAGGCTGCCGAACGCGGACGCGCCAGTAAATGGGCGGCGCAGGCGTTGATGGCTCGTGCGTATCTGTTTTATACAGGATATTATAAGAAAGATAATATGCCGTTGCCGGAAGGTGGATCGATATCCCGGACAGAGGTGATTGCTTATCTGGAGGATTGTATTTCTAACAGCGGGTATAGCCTTTATCCTGATTTCCGTAACTTATGGCCCTATAGTAATGTACTATCAAAAAGAGACGGTTATCCTTTCTCCGTAAATAACGACCTGCAATGGGCCGGTGAGAGTGGTGGAAATTATGAAACAGTTTTCGCTTTTCAGTCGGCGGCGAAAGTGACATGGGATAATGTCGGTGATTGTAACCGTATTAACCTGTATTTTTCGCCTCGTGAGCAGGATGAATCCGGTATTTTTCCTTATGGAAAAGGATGGGGATTCGGATCGGTGAATCCGAGGTTATGGGACGCATGGCCTCAGAGTGATCTCCGGAAAAAGGGATCTGTCATCGATGTTGAAGATAAAGAGGAAGAAATGCCGGATTATATGTGGGCGGCCGATCATCAGCAACACGAGTCCGGTTATTGGCAAAAAAAATATATAGCCGTCAATGTAAAAAGGAACGGAGGTTATACAAATTACAGCAAAGAACTATATGGTGATCTTGTGAATGATGATTATCAGATAAATAATACGCAGGATTTGGTTATATTCCGTTTTGCCGACATCTTATTAATGGCTGCTGAGTTAAAGCAGGATGCTGAGCTTCTGAACAAGGTAAGAGCACGTGCAGGTCTGGATCCTGTAGGCTATTCGGAAAATGCATTACGTAATGAACGCCGCTGGGAACTTGCTTTTGAAGGAGTACGCTATTACGATTTGCTTCGTTGGGGTATTGCAGGGGAAGCGCTGGACAGCCAGAATGGAGTAGAGATTAAGAATGACGGGGCTACTGCCAGGATAGAAATCGGCAATCAGACTGCCCGTATAGCGGAAACAGGAGGTTTTATGCCTATCCCCGAAGCTGAGATTGAGTTATCGGCCGGATTGTTGGAACAGACTCCGGGATGGTAAACTAATATTTATTCGTTTAAAGTTTAATGTTCAATGTTCAAAGTTTTGAATCTTGTGAGTTCTATATTACTTTAATGTTAAAAATAAATTTTTGTAAATATGAAAAAAATAATGATGTTTCTCCTTTCCGTATTGGTTTTCAGCGCCTGCGAACCGATCGTAGGAGATAAAAGTATAGGAGGTATTCTATCGGAAGATCAGTTGGATATAGTTGTACAATCCACATCGGAAGGCAGCAATGAAATATTACTCGAAAACAATACGAAGGGAGTCGGTTCTTATTGGGATTATATCATCGATAAATCAACCAAACAACGTGAGGTGATCAAATTGCCTTTTATGGGTGACATGACAATCTCTTTTACGGGGCTATGCGACGGTGGAACTGTTACGACTACACGGACTGTCCGTGTGACAAAAATCGACAAACCGGTCGCTGAGGAATGGGGTATTATTGCCGGAACGGATCTGGACGGAAAAGTATGGGTATGGGATGCGGACGATGATGCTACTGTTGTCTATGGAACGGCAGGCTATGGCAATGATTACGGACCGGGATGGAGTACATTTAAACTGGGTGCCCAGGTCATTGAGGGAAAGATTGTCAGCCCTAATGAGGAAATGTTGTTTAACCTGGATGGCGGCGCCAATTTTGTGAAGCGTACTTCCGATGGAGCGGTGCTGGAAAGCGGAACTTTCAAATTCGATATGACGAAGCAAAAAGTGCGTGATGACGGAAAAGTATGGAGTATCGGCCGGATGGAGTTTTCCGGAGCTACGATTCTCTGTGGCAGCAGTTGCTGGAATAACACGCCTGTATATGCGTTTGATATCATCTCTCTCACAGAAGATAAAATGGTACTTGCATGGGCTGCTGACGGTCTTGATTTTCAGGTATGGAATGAAGCGACTTTCTGGTGTTTTAAAAAGAAATAGTTATATTCGTCTGTTGATTTAAGAATTGTGTGAATAATCAGAATGATATTGCAGGATTGTCTGTAAGTTAAGTACATAGAGGCAATCCTGTTTTTAATTATATGAGTAAGTTATGATATTAGGTATAGATTTAGGAGGTACAAATATACGCATCGGAAGAGTTGCAAAGGGAGTGATTGTTGACAAGATTTCGAAACCGAGCCCATCCGAATTACCCCTGGAGGAATCACTGGAATATCTGAAGGATGCTATCCGCAACATGTTAGCGGATCATGTTACGGGTATAGGTATAGGGGTTCCTTCTGTATTGGATATTTCCAGAGGGATTGTTTATAACGTTACAAATATTCCGTCGTGGGAGGAGGTTTATCTGAGGGACATTTTACAAAAAGAATTTCAGTTGCCCGTATACATAAACAACGATTCCAACTGTTTTGCATTGGGAGAGAAAGAGTACGGTCTGGGCCGGGGGTATAAGGATCTGATAGGCGTTACGCTGGGCACCGGGGTCGGCGCCGGAGTAGTTATTAATCACAATCTTTATGGAGGACGTAATACCGATGCCGGAGAAATCGGTTGTCTTCCTTATCTGGATGCAACCCTGGAAGATTACTGCGGTAGCAATTTCTTTATTTCACATTATCATACGACCGGAAAAGACTTAGCAGCTAAGGCTAACGAAGGACATACTTCCGCATTGAAAATCTGGGACGAATTCGGGATGCATATGGGAAAACTGATGCAGGCTATCTTGTATGTATACGACCCGCAACTTATTATTCTGGGAGGAGGTATAGCAGATGCATATCGTTTTTTCGGAAAGAATATGAAAGAGACCATGCAACAGTTTCCTTATCCGGAAACCGTCAAAAATATAGAAATAAAGGTATCGGAAAATGCCGATATCAGTATGCTGGGTGCTGCTGCATTGGTTTCTAAGCAAATATCAACTTATTAAAATCAAACTTATGAAGAATATGAAATATCTGGCACTAATAACACTCGTTTTCTTAATGAGCGCATGTGTGGGTACCGGAACGGAAAATACAGGATTGGTTACATTGTCCGATAACTGGCAAATACAATCATCAGCGAAGGCCGGAATGGATGGGAAGACAATTTCCGGAACAGGTCTTTCCGTTAAGGAATGGTATAATGCGAAAGTACCGTCTACGGTTATGGGAGTGTTGACGGAAAACGGCTTATATCAGGATTTGCTTACCGGAACAAATTACAAGGATGCGGACCGGACACCGTTTGATACCTCGTGGTGGTACCGCACCACATTCAGCCTGTCCGGTTTGAAAAATAAACAGGTAGGTCTTCTTTTCGACGGAATATCATACCGGGCAAACATCTGGTTGAACGGGAAGCAGATTGCTACGAAAGAGGAAGTGTACGGAACATTCCGCCGTTTTTCGTTTGATATTACGGATCTTGTAAAAGAAGAAAATACTTTGGCTGTGGAAGTGTTTCGTGCGCAGACCGGTGAACCGAATATGGGATTTGTTGACTGGAACCCCCGGCCGTTAGACGAAAATATGGGTATATTCAGGGAGGTTTTTGTGAAAATAACAGGTGATGTCGATCTTAAAAACACGAGGGTTCGTTCCAACCTGAATACCGGATCCCTGCAGGAAGCGTTATTAACAATTGAAACGGAAGTCTCCAATCTTTCGGAAAAAGCAGTGAAAGGGGAATTGAAAGGGGAAATTGAGAACATCCGCTTCTCAATACCCATAAGCCTGGAGCCGAACGAAAAAAAAATCGTATCTGTTGGTCCTGATGATGTAAAAGAATTGAAAATAAAAAATCCACGTATCTGGTGGAGCTGGGATCTGGGAACTCCCGAATTATATCACCTGAACCTGAAATTTGTTACCGGAAATCAGATTTTATCGGAGGATGAGGTGACATTCGGGATCCGGAAAATCGAAACTTATTTTACGGAAGCCGGCCATAGGGGATATATGCTTAATGGAAAAAAAGTTTTGATAAAGGGTGCCGGGTGGACGGATGATATCTTTCTGAGAGACACTCCGGAGAGTAACGAAATGCAGGTGCGGTATGTAAAAGATATGAACCTGAATACAATACGTTTCGAAAATATATGGGGGACGAGCCGGCATATTTATGAAATGTGCGACAAATACGGAATCCTTGCTCTTGTCGGATGGAGTTGTCAGTGGGAATGGGAAGGATATCTGGGAACTCCGGATGATGATTTCGGATGTATACGTTCCGAAGAAGACATGAATCTGCTTACACAATATTTTAATGATCAGGTAGTCTGGCTGCGTAATCATCCGAGTATTATCGCATGGTATGGCGGGAGTGACAAATTACTGAGGCCTGAACTGGAAAAGAGGTATATGGCGCTTCTTCCTGAAATAGATGATCGTCCGTATATCGGATCTGCCAAAGCGCAGGTTAGTGAAATAACAGGGCCTACGGGGATGAAAATGTACGGACCTTATGAATATGTTGGACCTAATTACTGGTTCATTGATAAAAAATTAGGGGGAGCCTATGGGTTTAATACGGAAACAGGTCCCGGAGCCCAGTTGCCTGTTTATGAGTCGATCCTTAAAATGATACCGGAAGACCAGTTGTGGCCGCTGAATGATACATGGGATTTTCATTGTACCACATCTACGACTGCGTTGAATAACCTGAATGTGATGACGGAAGTAGTCAATGCAAAATATGGCCATGCTACGGATTTGCAGGATTATCTTCGTAAAGCTCATTTAGTGAGTTATGAATCGACGAAAAGTATGTTTGAGGCGTTCCGTGTCAATAAGCCGGAGACTACCGGACTTATACACTGGATGTTGAATTCAGCCTGGCCGTCCTTATATTGGCAGTTATATGATTATTACGGAATACCGACGCCGGACTATTACGGAGTGAAAAGGGCAAACACTCCTTGTCAATTGATTTATAATTATGGGGATAATAGTATTTATGCTGTAAATGAGACCCTTTCGGATATAAGTAAGCTGAAAGCAGAAATAAAAATTTATTCTTTGGATTCGAAATTACTGTCTGATAAAACAACGGATATTTCAATAGCTTCGGATACATCGTCAAAAATAGTAGAGTTAGACAATAAGGAAAAAAATACGTTTGTTTTTCTACGATTACTTGATAACAAAGGAAAACAAATTGCGGAAAACTTTTATGTATTGTCTTCGAAACAGGATAGTTATGATTGGGAGCAGTCAAGCTGGGTCGGTACTCCGATGAACGGATATGCCGATTTTAAAGATCTGGCAGCAATCCCGGAAGCAGAAATCGGGATAAATGTTGTTGAAACGACGGAAGGAAGTAAAAGGTTTATTGGTGTAGAAATTGATAATAAATCGCAGGTAATTGCTTTTTTTGTAGATTTCAAAGTGAAAAATAAAAAAGGAGAACTGCTGTTTCCGGTTTTCTGGAATGATAATTATGTTTCCTTGTTGCCCGGAAGTACCCGGACGATAAAATGTGAAATGGAAAGTAATGTTGATATGGATGGGCTTTCGGTTGTGATGAAAGGCTGGAATGTGAAGGAACAGGAAATACGGATAAAGTAAGGATTTAAGAATAACCTGTAATTTTTAGAAATGCAATTGACTAATCCTAAAAAACGTCATGTTTTTGGGATTAGTCAATTGCATTATGATTTTTTTGTCAAAAAAAGAGAAAAGGCTAAAACAGATATCTCTATTATTAGTTGCTAAATTGGAGTATTTGCTACTTTATGATACCCATCAATCGATTTTTCAAAAGTATCAAAAGAATGTAATACACATTATTCACCGGGAAAAAATGTTTTTAATGACGCAGAAAGCCTAATTGAAAATAAAAGTCAAACAGCTAATTTTTTTTTTTTACAGAAAATGAAAAATCTGTATCTTTGCTTCATTTGCAATACTTGTTTTGCACAAACTCATTTTTAAATTTAATTATTTTCATCATGAGATCATTATTAATTATTATCCTATTTTTCGGCGGGATAATAACTTCCTGCACAAGCGAACATGACAATCCCGAAAAGCCATCGGACAAACAAGCCGCCTTCATGCACCCAACAACGCAGATTAACTTTGTAAAAAAACAGTTGCTGGAAAAAAATGAACCATATCAATCTGCCTACGGACAGTTGAAATGGAGAGCCGGCAGTGCGTTGGCAGGTCGCTTTGCATTGAAAATTAATGGATAAGATAATATACAATTTTGATCATCATGGAATAATGTGATTTAACAAGAGATAATGATTATGCAAAAGTGGTTGATATATCAAAAAGAGCGGTTTCCGCTTCTGCAATACATACCCATGATGGCGATGTTCGGGTTTTGCGCAGTAAGTTATTCCATGCACCTGAATAATCCTCATGCAAAGATTTCCGATGCGGGTGCTCTTCAGTATATCGCCGCGATGGTAACGACTCTTTTCTGGTTTATGCTTTTGCGCATTGCCGACGAACATAAAGACGCTGAGGAAGATCGTCAATTTCGTCCGTACCTGCCTGTACCGCGTGGTTTAGTTACGCTCAGGGGCCTTCGCATTATCGGCTTCATATTAATTGCGGTTCAAATCGTTTTTAGTATTTGTATCGATTGGCGTTTGTTGGGTATGCTGGCATTGGTTTATTGTTGGCTCGCGTTGATGTCATGGGAGTTTGGCGTTCCGAAATGGTTGAAAGAGCATCCGACCTGGTATCTGGCCAGTCACATGGTCATCATGCCATTTATTGACTTGTATGCTACTTCTATTGAATGGATTCCCCGCGGCGGAACATTTAGTTTCGGTATATTGGTGTATATGATTTCGAGTTTTTGCGACGGAACGGTTGTTGAAGTCGGGCGTAAACTTCGTGCAAAAGAAAATGAAGAGTATGGGGTGGATACTTATACGCATATTTGGGGGCCTAAACGTGCGATGCTGGTGTGGATGACTTGTATGACTATTTCGGGAGTAACTACCGCTTTGGCAGGATTTCAGGTACGGGTTGGTATGGAGATTATTGCTGTTCTCTCACCATTGTATATCTATGCCGCCTTTATAGCATACAGGTTTGCTCAAAAGCCTACACCGCAAAACGCGAAGGTATTTACCATTTTTCCGGGCATCTGGATGTTTTTAATGTACTTGTTGTTGGGTGTTTTACCTTTTTTCAAATGATATGATTTATACAAATGAACAGATTGAACTGACTAAAATCGGCGGGAAGGCTGCGGCTTTGGCAAAACTTTCGTGTGTAGTCGACAATATTCCGGCCTGGTTTGCAGTTGGTATTGACGGCTCAAGTGAAGAAGATATTGTATCAGCATTGGATCGATTTGATGAACATACACTATTTGCTGTTCGCTCGTCGGCTACCGACGAGGATGGCTCGGTTCATTCTTTCGCCGGACAATTCGAGACGTACCTTAATATACCCAAAGCTCAGGTTGCCGAAAATATAAAAAGGGTACAACAATCAGCCAATAGTGAACGCGTCGCAACGTATATGCGCGAGCGTGGCATTGAGCATGTATCCACTCCTGCTGTTTTGGTGCAGCAAATGGTTAAAGCAGATTATGCGGGTGTGGCGTTTGGCGCAAATCCGGTGACGGGCAACACAAAAGAATGTGTGATAAGCGCAGTTTGCGGTCTGGGTGACAAATTAGTTGACGGTACGGTGGATGCTGATACATATACTGTTTGCGGAGATAATGTCGAAGGAAACGGCGTTCTGTCGCATGAACAATGTAAAGAAATCGCCGGGCTCTGCCGGAAGGTAAGCCGGTTTTTCGGACGTTATCAGGACATCGAATGGGCTTATGAAAACGGTGATTTATTCCTTCTCCAGTCACGTCCGATCACTTCGCTCCGTAAATTTACCTTAAAGACAGGCTATATCAATATCTGGGACAACAGCAATATTGCCGAAAGTTACAACGGAGTTACTACCCCGCTGACATTTTCATTTATCCGTCTTGCCTACGAGCATGTTTACCGTGAAATGTGCCGGATTCTGGGTGTGAGTGAAAAGAAAATTACCGAAAATGATTATATTTTCACCCATATGCTGGGACTTTGCGACGGACAAGTCTATTATAATCTGCTGTCATGGTATAAATTAGTCGCCATTTTGCCGGGATATAAATCCAATGCGAAATTTATGGAACAGATGATGGGGGTAAAAGAGGAATTGCCTCAGGCAGTGCGTGAACAGTTACCTCCTCCGTCGGATGCATCCGTTTTCACGGCTATTCGTCGGCTTTGGTCACATTATCGCAAAAACGAACAGAATGTCAATAAGTTCTTTATCTTATTGAATAGCACCATAAAGTATAAAAATTTAAATGATTTGAGCTTGTTCGAATTGGCGGCATACTATCGCGAATTAGAAAACAAACTACTTAAAAACTGGGATTCGCCTGTCGTAAACGATTTCTTTGCGATGATTTTCTATGGACTTCTTAAAAATACGGCTAAAAAATGGTGCGGCTTAGAAGATGAAAATCAGTTTAACGGTCTGCTGCGCAATACAGGAGATATTATAAGCGCCGAGCCTGCACGACGTGTACGTAAACTAGCAGAGATGATTCGCGACAATGCTGATGTGGTTAACAGTTTGCTGACCGACGATGTGTTTGCCATACAACGAAAAATGCCGGTTGAGATGAAAGCCGGAGTGGATGAATACATTGAGAAATTCGGCGACAGGTGTATAAACGAGTTGAAGCTGGAAAGCGAAACATTAAGCGATAATCCGTTGTCGCTTTATCGTGCGATCGGAAATTATGCCGTTAAGTTGAACGCCGGCAAAGTGCAGGATTTCAAAGATACATTCGACGAATACGAGATTATCAACAAAGCCGGTTTCAGAAAACTGCCGTTTAAGTGGATTTTGAAAAACGCACGCAGGACAATCCGCAATCGTGAGAACCTGCGTTTTGAGCGTACCCGCGTATTTGGCGCGGTGCGCAACATTTTCCGGGAAATGGGTATGCATCTGGCGAGTTTTGGCGCTATCGCCGAACGCGACGACGTGTTTTATTTAGAATATAATGAGGTTTTGGCATATATTGAGGGAACAGCTACAACCCTGGATTTGCGTGGGTTGGTAGATGTGCGTAAGCGGGAATATGCAAAATTTAAACGGTTGGAGCACGACCGGTTTGATACGTATGACTGTGTGGCCCTAAGCGAACGCCATGTCCGCCATACTGAAAATGTGGGCTTGGAAGGAAATAAATTGCATGGACTGGGATGTTGTCCGGGAATTGTTCGCGGGCATGCACGGGTTATTACCGACCCGAAGGACGCCGTTATCCTTCCGGGCGAAATCCTGGTTGCGCAACGGACAGACCCGGGTTGGATTATGCTGTTTCCTGTTGCTGCGGGGGTTTTGGTCGAATACGGCAGTTTACTTTCACATGCCGCCATTGTTGTGCGCGAAATGGGCATTCCCGCCGTTGTGTCGGTAAAGAACCTGTTCATGCATGTTAAAACAGGTGATTTGCTGGAGTTGGACGGAGAAAAAGGAGAGGTGAGAATCATTGTTTAAGTTCCAGGTTTCAAACAAAATAATTGAACTTTGAACTTGAAACCTTGAACTTTGAATTTTGAACTTAAATTATATGAAAAGCGAGATTGAAAAGCGAGCAAAATTTGATTTGATTCGTTATTCTCAGGTTTGGGAGGATGCCGATTTGCTTGTAGAGGCATTGGATCTGCATGCGGATGACATCGTACTTTCTATTGCATCGGCCGGTGACAATGCATTTGCTTTACTTGCACAAAATCCGGGCAAAGTGTATGCGGTCGACCTTAGTTTTGCGCAAGTCGCATGCTGCGAGCTACGTAAAGCAATGTACTGCAGTCTTACACATAAGGAACATTTGATTTTCGGAGGCGTGATACAAGTCGATATGGACAGAATCTCAGTCTTCCGGAAACTGAGTTTACCGCCCAATGTTCGCGATTATTGGGAGAACCATATGGCACATATAGAAAATGGGTTTATGACGCAAGGCAAATTTGAGCGTTATTTCAGGTTGTTTCGCAAAAAAGTCTTACCGTTTGTGCATACGCGGCGAAAGATTGAAGCATTGATCGCTCCCAAAAGCAGGAACGAACGGTATGCTTTTTATGATGAGGTATGGAACAATCGCCGTTGGAGAATGATGTTCAACGTATTCTTTTCCCGTTTTGTCATGGGACGTTTGGGGCGTGATAAAGAATTTTTTAAATATGTAGAGGGAAGTGTTGCAGACCGGATTTTATCCCGTACAAAGCAAGCGATTACTGAATTAGACCCGAGCCGGAATCCCTATTTGCACTTTATTTTGTATGGTGCATACAACTCCGTATTGCCATACGCACTGCGTGAAGAGAATTACAATAAAATCAGAAACAATCTTGATAAAATAGAATTCCGGCAAGCATCTATAGAAAAGTTTGTCGCTGAATTTGATGGAGAACTCAATGTTTTCAACCTGAGCGATATTTTCGAATACATGACACAGGAAAGCATGGATGCGCTATACGGATCGATGTTGCAAAAAGCCGCCGCCGGTGCAAGATTTGCCTATTGGAATATGCTGGCACCACGTCGGTGCAGCGACGTTTTGTGTGAAAGATACGGTGTGGAAACAAATGAAGAACAAAACAAGTCCCTTTTGTTAAAAGACAAAGCGTTCTTCTATAGTAAATTTTATTTGGATAAAGTGAGATGATGACAGATTTATTAGCGGCGACAGGCGTCTTAATTGTTTTGGGTAGTGTGATGATAATTACCAAGTTATGTTCAAAAAAACTAACTCCGGAAATTTCACGCAAAATAATCCATATCACGATGGGTTGTGTCGCACTATCTTTTCCTTATATATTTATGTACAAGCTATCGGTTGTATGCCTGGGTGTTCTTGCTATTGCCGCGCTTCTGTTTCTGCGCAAAAACAAGGCCTTGCGTGAAGGTCTCGGCAGTGCACTTTTGGGAGTATCGCGCAAATCATTCGGAGAGATTTATTTCGTTATTTCAATCGTCATTGTGTTTGTATTGCATAAGTCTGTTTTTGAATATTTGATTCCCATATCGGTATTAACCTTTGCCGACAGCGCGGCGGCATTGATCGGCACAAGCTATGGGCGAACCAATTTGGCTCACGAGCAGGAAGATGCGAAAAGTAGCGAGGGCAGTATTATATTTTTTATTGTTGCCTTTATCTGCACCTTGGTTCCATTGCAGTTAATGACGGAAATAGGTCGCGCAGAAGTTTTGGTCATCAGCTTTCTGATCGGGCTTCTCGCTGCTATGATTGAACTTGTTTCAAGAAACGGCAACGACAATCTGCTTTTACCTCTTTTGACATACAGCTTTTTGCGTTATAACAGCGAACAATCTCTCCATGTTCTTTTTACGAATTTCGGTATTATGCTATTCTTTTCGGTAGCCATTTTTATAGTATATAAAATCACAAACATAAGCAAACTTTCAGTTGTTTACAGCTTGCTTGTCGCGTATGTAATTATGGTGCAGGGAGGTATGCTCTGGATATTTCCCCCACTTACATTATTTTTGACATTCGGCATTTTACCCATGATGAAAGACGAGGAAAAGCAATTAGAGCAAACGTACAAAGTGATCGAATGTAACTCCATTGTAGGTGTCACCTGCCTTTGGGTAGCTGTGTTTTATCCGCAGTACAGGGATATCCTCTACCTTGCTTTTTCATTGTCGTTTGCCTGTCACCTGGCTATCAATACATACAACCGTTTTGTCCATTTTGTAAAATCCGGCAAGCCGCAAGCTGTTTTTTGCGCACTTGCGAAAGCTATTGTATTTATTGCATTGCCCACTTTAGCGTTTACGAAAATGAATGGGGCGGTTTTTTTATTGTATGTGGTATTTGTTGCCGCATCAATACCACCCGCCGTATCGCTGAATAAAAGATATGATTATTCCAAGGCGGGAAACGATACGCTTCGTGCAAACAAGATTTTAGTGGGTTCTCGGACTGCTTTTTTTACCTTGATTTTAATGATAACAGTACAGTTTTATGATATATTCCGATAAAGGTTATATAGGTTGTTTTGAAATGAACGACAAGGACTTGGGCCGGCGCCAGCTTGAAGAATATGTGAAACAATTGACAAATGCGGGACACAAGCGGATTATCGCACCTATTAACGGCGATACGTGGCATACCTATCGCTTAATGAATTGGTCGGGCGATGAGCCGGCGTTTCCGTTCGAACCGCATAATCCTCTTTGGTATAATGATATATATACGGAATTTGGATTCAAACCATTGAAAACATACCGAAGCGATAAGTTCAGCATAGATGTAGAGCCGCCCTTATGTACGGATACTGAACTTTCTTTCCGTGATTACCGTGAAGGCGACCTGAAACTTATTTATGATATTTCTTTGCATGGTTTTGATGCCAATTTTTTGTACGACAATATTACCTTTGAAGAGTTTAGCCGGCTATATCAGCCTGTCCTGCCGATGATAGATAAAGAGTTGGTGGTCATAGCCGAAATAGATAATGCTCCTGTAGGTTTTATGTTTTCGTTTGCCGCAGGTGACAGGTTGATCCTGAAGACGATGGCTGTGCTGCCTGAATACAGAAGTAGAGGGATCGGCGCGAAGATGTTTCATCATATTCTGTTTACAGGGCAAAGGAAAAGTTTGCGGACAGCGATTGCCGCGTTAATTGCGGAAGGCAACAATTCCCACAAAATCGCTTCGAAATACGGAAGCGAAAAAATACGCGAATACACGCTCTATTATTTAGACACATAAAGGTTATGAACGAATCGGAACACGCAGGTCGGCTACAAGGGTGCGCCCCTACAAATATTTTGGAATTGTTGAAATCCAGCAATAAAATCGCCCTCATTCAAGGCAAAAAACGTATATCGTACGAGGCGTTGCTTGATCGCGGCGTTCGTTTTGGAGGGCGCTTGCGTCGCGAAGGAATCGGAGCCGGTCAATATGTGCTTGTGTTTGTCCCGCTTTCGATAGAACTGTATACAGCCATGATTGGTGCCTGGAGTATCGGTGCGGTTCCGATTTTCATTGATTTCTCGCGCGGAGCAAAGTTTGTCAATGACAGTATCAGGCGCTTGCGGCCGGATATGATCATCTGCGATCCTATTACAGGCTTTGTTCGCAATATATATGCCCAAATGCGCCGGATAAAAATGTTGAAAATAAATCAATCGGATCAACCGGTAGATATTGTAAAACTTAAAGCTGGACACCCTGCTATTCTGACATTTACAAGCGGATCGACCGGTATTCCGAAAGTAGCTGTCCGTACACATGAATTTCTTGTCAATCAGTACAATGCGCTTACAGCTTATTTGGATTTTGATGAAAATCACGTGGATCTGGGCACTTTACCCGTTTTTACGCTTGCCAACCTTGCCTCGAATATGACAACACTTTTGCCCGACAAAAACTATCTGTCTAAGATAAATGCCAGAAGACTTTCTGCAAAGATGGATAGCGAGCGGGTTACCCGGGCGATCTGTTCACCGGCATTAATGGAACGGTTGTTGGCATACAGTAGTTTGCCGTCATTAAAATGCGCGTATCTTGGGGGCGGACCTGTTTATCCCCGTTTATTGGAAAAGATACGCAAGAGTGTTGATATTCGTATTGTTTACGGATCAACCGAAGCGGAACCGATTGCAAGTGTCCGTTGGATTGACGTCAGCCCTGAAGACAGGCAGAAAATCGCTGCCGGGGCGGGGCTTTTAGTGGGTGATGTTGTTCCTGAAGTAGCGTGCAGAATAAGTGCAGAGAAGGAGATTCTGGTAAGCGGCAGGACCGTATTGCAAGGCTATCTTGACGGAATCGGTGACAAAGAGAATAAAATACGCGACGGAGCTGTGGTCTGGCATAGGACAGGCGATGCCGGATATATCGATGAGCAAGGAAGGTTATGGCTTTTAGGACGGGTTTCTCAGGCAATCCACGACGGAAAAGGCACGCTTTATCCTTTTTGCATCGAATGTGTTTTAGATGCTCATTTTGGTATCCGTGGCGCAATTCTCTCTCACAAAGGCGAGAGAATTGTCGTTATTGAAGAAGGTATAACCAATCCGGATGATGTTTTAAATAGATTAAAACCGTTTCACATCATGTCGGTTATTGCCATCAAAAAAATTCCGATGGATAAACGGCATGGAGCTAAAATCGACTACCGGAGACTTTTGGAAACTTTAGAATCAAAGCTTTATGGGAAGCCCCACGTTATGCAAAGTAGAATCTTACATTCCAAATTATCAATTTGTCAACCAAATAATTACAATTACTGCTTGACATAACAGGTTTTCATAATTATATTAGGTT
>JAITVS010000401.1 GCA_031285685.1 Tannerella sp. | reverse complement strand
TAACTCTGAGATTGTTTTTCGCGGATTATTCACCAGGATTTGAGCTTCCGGTTTCGCTTCGGGATCTCTGATTATCCTTCCGGAATTATCCTGAAACAAACGGAAGATATTTTCGCCGTAGAAATCGAATGTTATACGATTACTGTCAGATAACAGCACTTCGACAGTTGTCGGGTTTATTTTGCTTACGTCCGTTATGGTTGGTGATTTTCCGCCTTCCTGTGCGGAAGAATATGACGTACATAACAGAATCAGGGCAAAAAATAGAATTCCTTTACCGTTTGATTTGCGGATTGGCATTTTGAAAGGTTTGTTTGTCGGTTGTATATTCATAATTCTCTTATTTAGAGTTTAAGTAAAATGAAATTTGGTTTATTGATAATAACAAAATTAATTGCAAATATACTGAATAAAAAACGTATGGTGGTAAGTCGCATGGATATACTCTGTTGTATATTTATTAATATTTGTAAAATATGAATTATTTTTTCGGGGTGCAAATATTTTTTTGTTTATTTGCTACAGAAATCAGGACAGTGCAGGACAGTGTCTTATTTTGTGTGTTTTTTAGAGAGTAAAGGTATTTTTTAATATTTATGAGTTATGAAAAAGGAGTTTGTTCTTTGTCTGATCGGTTTGATGTGTTTATTTTGTATTGATGCATACCCGGAAAATAAACAGCAAAAAATTGCGGTGTCGGCAGAAATTCCCGCATTTCCGGGAGCGGAAGGCTGGGGGATGTTTTCAAAAGGAGGTAGAGGAGGCGATATTATCAAAGTAACAAATCTGAACGACAGCGGCCCGGGTAGTTTTCGTGAAGCCGTCATGCATACGGAACCGAGAATTGTTATCTTTACGGTTTCGGGGACAATCGACCTGAAATCAGAGATTATCATAACATCTCCTTATCTCACGATTGCCGGACAGACCGCGCCGGGTGATGGGATATGCCTTAAGAATTATCCGTTGGATATACAAGATACACATGATATAATAATCCGGAGTATACGGGTTCGTCCGGGGATTGAGTCCGGTTTGATTGGCTCCGAGTTGGATGCGATCGAGTTGCGGAATTCGGAAAATGTAATAATTGACCACTGTTCTTTCAGCTGGTCTAATGACGAAGGAATAAATACCTGGCATAATAACCGTAGTACAACTGTCCAATGGTGCCTGATGAGTGATCCTTTGAATAAGTCCGTCCATGAGAAAGGCGCTCATGGTTTTTCTGCTTCAATCGGAGGCTTTAAATTGTCGTTTCATCACAATATTCTGGCGAACGGAGCCGGTCGGAACCCGAGTATCGGAGGAAACAGCGACCATTCTACTGTCTTTCTGGATTTCCGAAATTGCCTGATATCCAATTGGGAACACCGTACGTGTGATGGAAAACCCTTGTCTATAAATGTTGTAAATAATTATTTTAAGCCAGGGCCAGCAACGAAAGAGTCTGTTCGCAGAAGGATTGTGAACATTGATAATTCGGAAAAACTAGGATTTTCGGGTCTCTGGCATATTGAGGGTAACTATGTTGAAGGTTATCCGGAGATATCAGCCGACAATTGGAATGGGGGCGTTGACTTTAGTGAAGGGACATCACAGGAGCGTAACCGGAGCATTAAGCCGTTTGAAACAGCTCCCGTAATAACACAATCCGCACAGGATGCATACATATTGTTGCTTGATCATGCGGGATGTATTTTCCCGAAAAGAGATTTGCAGGATGACCGTGTTATCGAACAGATCAGGACCGGCAAATATCCGGGAGGCGGGAATGGTATGATAGACCGGGTCGAACAGGCCGGCGGATGGTCATTGCTGAAATCTGTACCATATCCGGTGGATCGCGATGGTGATGGTATTCCGGACGAATGGGAAAAGGCAAACGGACTAAATCCGGATGATTTGTCCGATGCCCTTCGCATTGCCCCTAACGGATACATGAATATTGAAAATTATATCAATAGTTTAATTCCTGATCCGTATAAATAATCTTATTTTTCTATTTGGTTTTTATTCTGATAACCGTGAATGAATGTGCGGGCATTCCATAATTAAATGACGGAGAGATCCTGATATCCGAGGTTTGGGGCTGCGCATCTTTGTCACTGAGATTATCCCCCTTTAAAACAGCCATCTTTGCTTCCGGAATAATATTCTCTATGCCTTGAATATTTACATTTGTGTTTACGGTTACAGGAAGAAGATTTACGAGTTTTATAATCATATCGTCGTTTTTGCTGTCGCGTACGACAGATGATGCTACATGCTTGGTTATATTTTCTTCTGTATTTGAAAGCGCCAGTTTATTGCTCAGGTAGCGATCGCCGCTGTTTTGTCCGTATAGCTGTTGAACATAATATCCGACGGTTGGTTTTACTTCCTTATTATTGAAATAGATCAGGTCCGGATTCCAGTTGGTATGCTTCTCTTTTGCCAATAGAGGTGCGTATGAAGTCATTTCCACGACATCACCGTTACGTTCCAAAGAGGCAAGGTATAGCGCTTCGACTAATGCCGACTCGAGATTATTCGGCCGGCCAGGCAGGTGTGCAGCGTATTCTCCAAGGTAAACTTTCGCAGACCTTGCACGATCGTATTTGTCGTAAAAATTCTGGTTGTTCAGGAACCATCCTGGTGTCTGATAATAGTGTTCATCAACCATTTGAAGATTTAACTTGTCTGAAATCTTCCAGCCTTCTTCATAGTCGGTTCCTTCACAGAACGGACCGACTGTCCCGATAACTGTTATTTCAGGGTGTTTTTCTTTCATCGCATTGTAAATCATTGTGAAACGTTCTTCGAATGCATCGGTAATCAAATCTTCATTGCCGATACCGATGTATTTCAGGTTAAAAGGCGCCGGATGTCCTGCTTCAGCACGCATTTTTCCGTATGTAGTACGGACATCGCCGTTAGCATATTCCACCAGGTCAAAAACTTCCTGTATGTAGTCTTCCATTTTACACATGGGTATACCTTCCTGCCCGTCTTTTTGAGAGTTCTGACAACACACTGCGGCCGGCAATATAGGAATGGGTTCTGCTCCGAGATCTTCACAAAACTGGAAATATTCAAAATAGCCAAGACCCATGCTTTGGTGATATCGCCAGATGTTTGGCTGAGGTTTGCGCGACTCGAGCGGACCGATTGTATTTTTCCAGCGGTACATATTGTCCAATCCGTCACCATGTGCGACACATCCACCGGGAAAACGAACAAAACGCGGGTGAAGGTCTGCGATTGTTTGTGCCAGATCTGTCCGCAAACCGTTCGGACGATTTTTAAATGTTTTTTGCGGGAATAGGGAAATCATATCCATCGCAATGTTTCCGGTCTGACGCGGCGATATTTCCAAACGCCCGCTATCCGCACTGTTTGATACTTTCAGTGTGGTATTGTATTTTTTCCAGTTGTTATCGCTTAGGGAAATTGTTTTTTCGGCCAATACCATATTATTTTCTCCGATGAGCCTGACTGCTATTTTTCCCTTTTTCCCATCTGCGGATTTTGCAAACATGGAAAAATTGTATGTCTCTCCGGCTTTCAATGTGATCCCGTCATATCCCTCATTAGATAATCCGGCTCCTATGGAAGAGGTTTTTAAGATAATATAATGCGGGTTGTTGGGATGGATAGGGTTAAGGGTGTCAATTTCATATGTCGCTTCACCGGTGATACTCCATGCTTTGAAACTATTCCACAAACTGTCGCGCCCGGCAACATCGTCGGGAGTATATTCGAAATCGCGGTTCTGCACAAGTTCTGCATATAGTCCTCCATCAGCAGCATAACTGATGTCTTCGAAAAAGATACCTATTAGCTTGTCGCTTATGGGCTTACCAATAGCACCTTCTATGGTAAGCGTTGCATTTACCGGCTCTTTGGAAGGCATCTCTATAGAGACACGTTCATCCAGTTTCTTTTGCCTTTCGGCTTTTGTATAGGCCTCCCAGATAAGCGCGTCGACTGTAGCGCGTGAAGTCTTGACTACCGTGCCATGACTCGCAGGCTCTACCATTGACAATTTATCCGTAACATCTTCCCACGTAATAAAATCATTTGTGCGTAATGCCTCGTATTTTTTTTCGCGATATGCATCCATGTAAACGATAAAGCTACCATCTGGTAATTGAGCCGTAGCAGGGCCTTCCACCCAGCTTTTAGTGAAAGGTTCTCCACTTATCGGTTTATAAGGGCCTTCTGCATTTTTACTGGTGGCTACTAATAATGTTTTTTGCGGAGCCGGGAGTTCTCTTTCATCCTTATAAATCATGTAGTATGTATCGTCAATCTTTCGTATGGTCGCATCAATCACATTATGGCCCGGATCGAAAAACAATTTTGCAGGCGCAAATGTTTTGAAATCTTTTGTTGTTGTGTAATACATCCGGTGGTCATATTTCATGTCTTTTTCAACCACCCATTCTCCGTCGACTTTTATGGTACTTGCCCAGAATATGATAAACTGTTGCTTTTCTTCGTCGTATATCATCTCCGGCGCCCAACAGTTACGTACTTCCGCTAATTCCGCCATTACGGGAATGTACGACTGACGCCCCCAATGAATAAGATCTTTGGATGCGGCATATCCGATTTTATTTGATTCCCAGTTGATTGTCCAGATGCAATGCCATATACCGTCAGGTCCTTGCAGGATGAATGGGTCGCGCATCTTTTTTTCCGTTCCCCAGTTTCCGTAATCACATCTCAGAAAGCTATGTTCCGGACCGATTGCCATCCATTTGTAGCCGTCTTCGCTATATGCGAAATGAAGACCGTTTTTGTTACTGTTTTTGTTGGTGAAATACGAAAACAGATATACGTCCTGCGCCATAACTGAAAACGACAAAGAAAATAACGCACAGAGCGTGATAATTCTTTTTGCAATGTTGATATTCAACAATGAATTTTTAGCTTTGAGTACCATATTTATACTTGTTAGGGTTTATTAGTATGCAGTTTACAGAATAATTACCAATAGAATTTTTGTGTTCTCATGTATATGAATAAGTGTAAAAATGACACTTATATGCGCAAAGATAAGTTATCTTTTTAATTTATACAAATTTGTCAGGAGAATATTATTAATTGTGAAAATATTTTTCTGTGTCTGTTTCCCCGGAGACATTATGATTGCAGCAGGTATTGCTATCATTATGGGTGTAGGAGATAGCTTTGTTTTATTGATTAAAATATGTACTTTTGCAAAATATTGATATTATATGAACGAGAATGTGTACTTTGTGTGGAATCCGGATACGGAGTTGTTTTCCATCTTTGGGATGCCGCTTCGTTATTATTCGTTGATGTGGATAATCGGATTGACGATCGGATATGTCGTCGTAATGAAATTATATAAAAACCAACACATACCGGATCAGGTTTTTGTACCTTTATACCTGTATTGTTTTTTCGGAATACTTTTGGGCTCGCGGATAGGTCATTGTTTGTTTTATGAGCCGGAATATTACTTCTCTCATCCGTTAGAAATTTTATTACCTTTAAAGAAAGAAGCCGGAGGAGGTTTTGTTTTTAGGGGGTATACCGGGCTTGCAAGCCATGGGGGTACGCTGGGTTTGATGATTGCATTATGTATATACGCATATCGTAATAAGATAAATTTATGGACAGTATTAGATAATATAGCAATAGCGACTCCCATTGTAGCCTGTTTTATCCGGATCGGTAATTTTATGAATTCGGAAATTATCGGTAAGCCGACAAGTTCAAACTGGGGCGTTGTTTTTGTGCAGGAAGATAGGATACCGCGACATCCTGCCCAACTTTATGAAGCTTTAGCATACCTGATTATCTTTGTGTTGGGGCTTCTGATCTATTATAAAAAGGGGACAAGTCTTCACAGAGGTTTTTATTTCGGATTTTGCCTGGCTACGATTTTTATATTTCGTTTTTTTGTTGAATTTTGGAAAGAGCGACAGGTTGATTTCGAAAGTGCAATGATATTGGATATGGGACAACTATTGAGTATTCCTTTTATCCTGATCGGGATTTTTTGCATGTTTTATAAGAAGGTGGATATGATATGGGTAAAGAGCAAGTCTTGACTTCATTCTATTTTATCCTGTCACTTCTATTTCGCTTTTGCCGTTTGCCGTTTTAATAACTTTTATCTGAACGGTGATTCGTTCGGTCATGTCGGTAACATGTGATATGACTCCGATTTTTCGTCCTTGTGTTTGAAGATGTTCAAGAGCGTCCATTGCTATACGCAGTGTTTCACTGTCGAGAGAGCCGAACCCTTCGTCAATGAATAGCGATTCTACTTTCATCCGGTTGGAGGACAAAGAAGACAGGCCTAATGCAAGCGCCAGAGAAATAAGGAATGACTCGCCGCCTGATAATGAGTGAATTGTTCGTACTTCGTTGAGCATATCCGTATCAATCACTTGTAATGCAAGCGTGTCGGGAATACGTTGTAGCTCGTATCGTGGAGAAAGTTCCTGTAAATGTTTGTTGGCATAGGTCAGCAGTGTTTCCAATGTATATCCCTGCGCTATCTCCTTGAATTTATTTCCGGTTGCGGAGCCTAATAAAAGATTCAATTTCTTCCAGTTTTCAGCAAGCGCACCTTTTTCTTTAAGTTCATTATTGAATCCTTTTACTTGTTCTTTGGCTTTGGCGTTCGATGACAGGATGACCTCAATTTCGGTGAAGCGTTTACTCCGGTTTTCCGCCCCCTCGCTTTTTTCTGTAAGTTCTTTTTGCAGAGTTTCTTTTGTTTTATTTTCGTTTTTTACCGGCAAAAGATTGTGTTGTTCCAGGTTTTTCAGCCGCTCGGCAAGGGTTGCTTTTGCTGTCATTTCTACCTCTGTGAGGGATTTTAATGTTTGTTTTTCAGTTTGTATCCATGCATTATCTTTTTCCAACAATCCGGTTAGCTGTTCGTGTGTAATATTTCCTTTTTCATTTATCCATTTATCAATCATATGTTGCAGCATAATCTGCTTTTCTTCCGATTGTGTAATGTTTATTTGTATCTGACTGATAACGCCATTCAGACTTTCCTGCTTTGCTATGATCGTGTTTTTGTTGTCGGTTGCCTTTTTAAGTTTGTTTGTTATAATATACTGTTGGTCGATGAAATATTTTTCAGCGGTATCAGCCGGTTTTCCGTGGAGGACATTGGATCTGTCGGAATACAGTTGTTCGGCAACCTTTTGGAATTTTGAAAACCTTTCTGTTTTTATCGTGAGATTTTCCAAAACTTCTTTCAGTTTGCTTTCTTCATTTTCAATTGTGGAGATAAGTCTGTTTATTTCTTCCTGTGCCTTTTTGAACTCTTCCGTATTTGTATTCCATTGATTTGTTCTTGTTTTGAGGTATTCTGCTAATTCTGCACGCTCGAAGTATTCTTTCCAGTCCAAAGAGGATTTGGATAGCACGATCGTCTCCGGATCAATGGGGGAATGTAGACCAGATAAATCTGAAAGATTGACTTCCAGCGTTTGGTAAGCTTTCTCGTATTGTGCGGTGTAGTTCTCAATCAACGCGGACAGACGTGCAATTTCATTTTTTCTTTTTTCAATCTCACCGGTCAGGAATTCCGTTTGCTTCGCGTTATCTTCTTTTGCTTTTTTTAATTCCTGTTCTTTTATATGTTGTACGTTCCCGGATGTTGTCGTGGGATGGTGTAGGCTGCCACACACAGGACAAGGTTCACCGTCGGTTAGTTTAACCCTTAATGCAGCTATTTCGGCGGGAAGCAGGTGATTTAATTTTTCAGTATCCTGTTTCACTAACTCCAGTTGTTTCAGGTTTTCATCAAGCAGCAAACTGTTTGACAAGCGTGTTTTTTTATTTTGCTCTTTTTGCTCATATGCCATTTGTGCGTCTATTGCCAGATTAATGAGCAGTTCTGTGCGTGGTGCTATACTTTCGTAGTATTTATTTGCGGCAAACCATTGATTCAGTATAAAGAATATCTTTTCTGTTTGTTTGAATGTTTTCCTGATATAGGAAAGGTTTTTCTCAGTTTTTTCAAACGTTATTTTTGCTGCAGATAGCTCTTTCTGCGCGTCTTCGACGTTTGCATTAGCTGCTTTTATCTGTATATCCAGTTCACGGGCTTTGATGATTTGAGGAGCTATTTCCTTCTGTTTTTCAAGAAGCTGATCCAGTTCTTTTTCACATTCTGAAAATATTTTTTGCGCATCGGATAATGACCGGGAATTTTCTTCGCGTTGTTTTTCGGCCTCCAGCCGGTTTTTTTTGAATCCGGAAATTTGTTTTTCCGTATTCTTCAGAAGTCCGAAGGTATCACGTATATCCTGAACTATTTCTATTTGGGCAATGTATTCGAATCGTTTTCCGGCTTCTTCGATTGCTTTTTTGGTAGCGTTGAAATGGATTTCCGCTTTTTTAACTTCATTGGTTATATGTTCTTTATTTTTAATCCATTTGAGTTGAGCATTCAGAAATTCCGTATCTTTTTTTAATATGGATAATTCTTGCTGTATTGAAGATTTCTCTGTCTCAAGAGACGAGACCTGTTCATCAGGGAGCAGTTCTATGCCTTTGATGCGTTCGTTAACCAAGGTCCATTCGGCATCCGCTTTTTTGTTTTTTTCATAGATAGTGACGGATATCCGTGAGTAAATATCCGTACCTGTCAGTTTTTCCAGCAGTTCGGCTTTCTCTGATTGTCTTGCTTTCAGGAAGGTTGCAAAATCGCCTTGAGCGAGAAGAACCGAACGGGTAAATTGCTCGAACGACAGACCTATCAGTTCGGATATTTTAGTTAGGAGTTCCGTTTTTACTCCTTGTTCCTCATTTGATTTGGACTGGTTATACAGGCGTATCTCACTATTTTGCATGGAGCCGTCAGCTTTGTTACGGGCGCGTCTGACCGACCAGCGTGTGCGAAAAGTCTCCCCGCCGAGGGATACGAATTCCACTTCGGCATATCCTTCAGATGCTCCGCGCCGCAAAATATTCCGGCTATCGCGCTGATTGATAGTTTTATCACCGACATCATGTACGAAAATGCTTTCCGATGCGCGGTTTGTACGTGGCGAGGCATCGAATAAAGCCAGG
>JAITVS010000379.1 GCA_031285685.1 Tannerella sp. | reverse complement strand
TGGAACTTCCGCGCGGATACGAAGGATTCGCCCCCAATAACTACAATATAGTTTTTGGTATTGAAGTTTCCCAACGTATCAGCGGACGTATCCTGAAAGCGTTAAGAGCACGAGTCGCTCTTTTAGCTGCCAGTCCTCTGTATAATTCCGATGCGGGATTATGGGTGAAAGCGGCTGAATATTCAGCCGAATTATTGAAATTAATAAACGGTGTTAACGGATTAGACCCGAACGGACATCAGTTCTACCTGAAAAGTCTAGTAGACCGCGTGAATATTACCGGAAATCCGCCGATAGACCAACCGGAAATGTTGTGGAGAGGCCGGAAAACATCTACGAATACACGGGAAGCAGCTAATTTCCCGCCCACATTGTTCGGACGCGGAAATATCAACCCGACCCAAAATCTGGTCGATGCATTCCCGATGCAAAACGGATATCCTATTTCCGATCCGAGAAGCCTGTATGATAACCAAAACCCGTATGCCGGAAGAGATCCGCGTTTTGACCTGTATATCATTAGGAACGGTAGCACGTTTAAAGGCAGTACGATTTTAACAGGTGTCGGAGGGCGAGAAAATGCAAAAGACTCTATTTCGACCTCGACCCGTACAGGTTATTACCTAAAAAAATTGTTGGTAGAGCAGGTAAACTTAACTCCCACCTCTGTTTCTACGGAAAATCACTATGAAGTGCACATGCGCTATACGGAATTTTTCCTAATTTACGCTGAGGCAGCCAACGAAGCTTGGGGGCCGGATGTTGCCTCGAATGACTGCGGGTTTACAGCGCGTGATGTGATTAGGGCCATCCGCGAACGTGCCGGCATTACACAGCCGGATGAATACTTGGAAAGTATCCGTTCGAAAGAAGACATGCGAAAACTTGTCCGGAACGAACGTCGTTTGGAACTCGCTTTCGAAGGATTCCGGTTCTGGGATTTACGTCGCTGGAAAGAAAATATAACCGAACCTGCAAGAGGAGTAAACATCAATATGAGTGCAACAAATTACAATTATGTGGATGTGGAACAACGCCTATATCAGGATTATATGTATTCCGCACCGATTCCTCATGCTGACTTGATTAAGTATAACAACCTTGTGCAAAACAAAGGATGGTAAGAATTCAATTATTAAAATTTATACAGATGAAAAAAATATTATTATTCATAGCAATCGTCGCAGGAATCTGCTCGTGTAAAAACTTTGAAACAGACTTCCCGAATTATGATTACACCACCGTTTTTTTCCCCTATCAATTTCCGGTAAGAACGATCATAAAAGGGAATTATATCTACGACAATACAAACGACAACAATAATAAATTTCTGATTTCAACCACAATGGGAGGTGTAAATGACAACATCTCCAACCGGATAGTATATTTTACGTTAGATGAGGAACTCTGCCGGGAAGCCTATTTTTCGAATTCGGAAGACGATCCGATCTTGCCGCTTCCCTCTGAGTATTATACCTTGTCTAATAATGAAAAGTTCATTATTCCTCCTGGCAGCCTCAGCGGCAGTATTGAAGTGCAATTGAAAGATGCTTTTTTCAATGATACAGCCGCCATAAAAAAGAGATATGTTGTGCCCATCCGGATCACTGGTATCTCGAATATAGACAGCTTATTACAGGGAAGCAGTACGACGAATAATGCCGATCCGCGGGTAGCCAGTAACTGGTCAGTCATTCCTAGGCATTTCACCATGTTCGGCGTAAAATACATCAATCCGTTCCATGGGAATTTTCTGTACTATGGAAAAGCATCTTCTAAAGAAAATGGCGTCGCCGTGGGGGATTCCATCTACCAGGCGCAATACGTCGAAAGAAATGAAACATTGTTCTTAGAAACAGCCGGACGTACCGAAATTAAAATTTCGAATATCATATATCGCTCTGCTAATATTTCAGGTGCTTATTCCTTGAAACTGAAATTTGCGTCAGAAGACATCAACAACGGAGACATAATCTGCACCGTCGAAGCGGGAGATGAGAGCGATGAATATACGGTAAGCGGAAGCGGACGGTTCGTTAACCGAGGCGAGAGTTTCGGTGGTGAGAAAAAAGATGCTATTTACCTGGAATATACGGTAACGAAAGGCAAGCAAAGTTACTCGACAAACGAAACATTTGTTTTCCGGGATAAAGCGATTAATTTGGAAACATACGCCCCAGTTATTATTCCGGAAAGCTAATGGAAATGAAATATAGATTATTAATCGCATAGCAAACAATCTAAAAAGCATATATATGAGAACAATACATCCTAAAAATCTGATTTTTGTACTTATTATCGCGCTCCTGCCTATAATGGTATCCTGTAGCGATGACGATGAGGCTGTGATGGTCGAAATCTCGTTGGATCAGGATCTGGTTTCACTTGTGTTAGATTCTTCATTAACATTAAACGCCACCGTCACGCCAAGCAACATATCTTTCTCCGAAATCATCTGGACAAGTACAAATCCAGAGGTTGTCACTGTTTCGAATGGTATCATCCAAGCCATCGGAGTAGGTAGAGCGGTGATTAATGCAAAAGTAGGACTCGCTTCCTCGTTTTGCGATATCATTGTCACGCCCGAACCCGTAGACGTGAGTAGTGTTACCCTTAATTTAACCGAATTAGACCTCAAAGTCGGCGATCAGCAGACACTGAAGGCAACCATTGAACCAGTAGAAGCAACCGACAAAAGAATCCGATGGAGCAGCAGTCATCCGGAAATTGTATCGGTAGACGAAAAAACCGGAGCCTTGACAGCCATCAGATTAGGAGAAGCTGTGATTACCGTCAGATCATTGAACGCAGGGAAAACGGCTACTTGCAAGGTTTCGGTCTTATCCGTACTAGAACTATTAGCTCCGGCTGACCTAGCGCAGATTACACCGGACGTGATTGATTCGGAAGATAAAGTAACATTTACTTGGGCGGAGATACAAGGAGTAGAAACTTATACACTCCAGATAAACAATGTCCCAGAATTCGATGAAGAACCGCTTTACTTGCTGAATGTAGAGGGAACTTCATTTGATGTAGCCTCATATGAACTGAACGAATTAGTGAAAAGCGGCGAAAACAGCCCAGTATCTTTATACTGGACAGTGAAACCGAAATCCGATGATATACGCATATTTAGTATAAGCCGGACATTAAACTTCGTCCCAGACAGAAACGAATACCTGCTGTTAAATAAAGAAAGTTCATCTGGCGCAAGCATAGAAAAAATGGAAGGCGTTTATCAATATACTTTGACCACTACGGGGCGATCGTTCGTAAATACGGCGGCATTGAAAGAAGCCGCAGATGTCAATTTCGTTGTTGTTAGCTTTATGTATAAAAGCACACAAGTGTCAAATGCATTCAACATCAACTTCATGAGCGGCAATCAGGTAAAAGTTTCTGTCCAAGAAACGATTCCGTCAAGTGCCGAATGGAAAGAGATGAGAATCATTTTTGATCAGAGTATTTTCAACGATTGGGGAATGGCCGGTGACTACCTGCAGTTT
Source organism: Tannerella sp. (assembly GCA_031285685.1). Lineage (GTDB taxonomy): Bacteria > Bacteroidota > Bacteroidia > Bacteroidales > Tannerellaceae > Tannerella. The sequence continues at coordinate 387 of JAITVS010000379.1, read as the reverse complement.
AGCTTCGGTAATGATGTTGGCTATAAAATAGCGTTAAACGGTATTCACTTCACCTCGATGAGTTATGATGAGGAAAAAGATCGCTACAGTCCCGAAATATTCAAATTTGCGTCATGGAGCGGGCATGTGAGCGTTACTAACGACACGAATGAATACTTCGGATTTGTCACTACTGACCGGGATCCAAACGCCAATATCGCCGGGATTACTAAACCGATTCCGCCCGGAGCTGTGCTGCTAAGTTTCGAATATCGAAGCAATATGCTACTGGGTAGTAACCTGCAAGTGTTCATTGGCCTAAAAAACGGGCCCGGTCTATCAGAGGCTCGTTCCAAAAAATTCGGCACGATTCCGGCTTCAGCATCCTGGCAGGTATATACGGCAGAT
>JAITVS010000330.1 GCA_031285685.1 Tannerella sp. | reverse complement strand
CGATTGTCTGTCCGACATCCCAACCGCCTTCACTCATACGTGAGAACGGACCAACGGTGATTCCTTCTCTTTGTACCGGCAATGGCTCAACACTCCAGTCATGAGGAAGGTCAAGCACTCTCCATCGACTGTCATTGTAGGATGGTTGTTCTGCATTGGCAACACTTCCCTGATGGAATTTCCAGTCTTTGTTAAAAAGAACTTTGTTACCGGAAGCATAAAGGTTTTGATAGCTTTCTAATGCAAATAATATAATTATGCCTGTGAATAATAATTTGTTTACTTTTTTCATAGAAATCAAAGTTTGAAAGTAAATGACGCTAAAAGGTATTTGCCTGGAAATCAAATGTCGGATGCAATGATTTTCCTAGAAAATGCCTGATTTTCCAGATGAAAATATATAATCTGAAGAAGTCGTTAAAATAAGGCTGATTATAGTTTTCTTATTTTAATATTTTTAAACCAGCAATCATATCCGTGATCCTGCAGGCCGATATATCCTTCTTTAGCTGGTCCTTCTTTAAAGCCGGTCCAGTCTTTGAATTTACTCCTGGAAACCATATCATACCATTCCGGCGTCCACAGGGTATATTCGACCACCTTCACGCCATTTTGTGTATGAGTTACTTTGCCGTCTTTCACGCGAATAACGATCGTATTCCATTCACCGGCCGGTTTTGCATTCTGGGGCAGCGCCGGGAGCATATCGTATAAAGAGCCGGCTAAATGATTGGTCAGCTTGTTGTCCGAAGCATGCCAGTTATCAAGTACCTGTATTTCGGGAGCAGCATAATAGATCGGTTGTCCGGGCTCTTCAACTACATAATAAAATATACCGGAGTTACCTTCTTTTTCAATCTTCCAGTCTATGGATAATTCGAAATCAGAAAATTTTTCATTGCCGAACAGAATATCTCCTCCCTGTCCGTGTCCTGCTTTTTCTCCACGCTTTACTTTCATTGATTTTTCGCTGATTTCCCAGTTGGTAGCCATTTCGTCTGAGTTACATTTTCGCCATCCGTCAAAACTTTTGCCATCAAATAAAAGTATCCACCCTTCTTTTTTTTCTTTTTTTGTTAATTGATTATTTTGTGCTGATACAAGTGTGAATGAAATAGCGGCAAGAAACATGAATGATAAAATTTTTCTTTTCATGATTGTTTGGTATTAAAGTTAATGATGTTACAAAAATAAATAAAAATATTGATTTAATGATCGGCACAGATCGGAAAAGTATCATGATCGGGATAAGCCGGAATATTATGATTTATCCCGGCCGTATTCCTGTTTTGTGTAATAAATTCATTCTGAAAGGCAATATAACATACGAATCGTTTTTTGAGGAAAAGTTATTCTACAGTATCGATCCTGTTTCGTATGTATATTCCGGCACATGTCAGACCTCCGCCGAATCCAATCAGCAACAGATTGTCATTTATCCGGATTCTTCCGGATGTAACACCATTGTACCAGGCAATAGGTATGGAGGCTGCGGAGGTATTTCCATAGTTTCTGATACTTTCCACGCATTTATCCATAGATATATTTAACGATTTGCAAACCGCTTCGAGTATCCGTATATTTGCACTGTGAGGAATCAGGTAATCAATGTCCTGTAAATTCAGATTGTTTACATAGGCGAGTTTTTTAATTTTTTCTATAAGATTCGTAACCGCCCATTTAAATACGGATTTTCCGTTCTGGTGTAATTTGTTGTCGGTCAATATTGCCTGTTCATTTATATAACCGCTTAGATTGTAAAGGTATAAATCCTGTCCATGAGATCCATCCGTATCGGTAATTGCTTTGAAAATATGATTTTCCGTAGCTGCTTCTACGATGACGGCGCCAGCTCCGTCGCCAAATAATATGCAGGAACTTCTGTCGGAGAAATCTGTAATTTTAGAAAGAGTATCAGCCCCGATTACCAGTATTTTCCGATGTGTCTGAGCGGCAATTAATCCTTTTGCCGTAATAATCCCGTAAATAAATCCGGCACAGGCGGCAGATATATCCATACATCCGGCATTTGAAATATGAAGTTTATTCTGTACCTGACTGGCTACACCCGGAAATATCTGATCCGGCGTACTTGTTGCCACGATGATAAAATCCACATTGTTCAGGTTTATGTTATAATTTTTTGCAAGCGACAGAGCGGCTTTTATACACAGATCACTTGTATATTCATTTTTTGAAGCGTGGAAGCGCTTCTCTATGCCTGTTCTTTCCCTGATCCACTGATCAGATGTATCCAGGTATTCTTCAAAAAAAGAATTTCTGATTTCCTTTTCAGGATGGTAAATTCCGATAGAACTGATTGTCGCATTCATTTTACTTTATTTTATTGATTACTGATTATACTTACTAATAAGTAAGTTTTGATTGAAAAAATATATTATATCTTCAGCAGACTATTCTGAACGGATTGATAAACATTATTTTGCAGGACTTTATTCATTAACAATGCAGAAAGCAATGCGGAATGTATCGTATATGCTTTTTCTTCCGGTGTCTCATTAAATGATAATTCTCCGTTTTCCCTGCCTTTGCGTAACAGGTCGGATAACCAACTGATGATTGTTTCGATCAGGTTATGCAACTCTTTTTGCATACTTGGCGGTAGTGTATCAAAAGATGGAGAAAGTGAGCCGACCACACAGGTGAGCCGTTTTTTTATGATTCCGTTATGCATGGTTATGTATTCTGTTAGCTGCTGTTTGTATCCCAGCTCTTTCCAGGAATCCGTTATTCTCAGAAATGCATCCAGATTTTTTTTTATGACTTCTACTCCCAGATCAGCTTTGGATGGGAAATGATAATGTATGGCTGCATTTTTGATATCCAGTTTTTTAGATATGTCCGTATAACTGAATGCATTATATCCTACAGACCGAATCAGTGTGTTTGCTATATTTATTATTTCTTCCCTTGTTCCTTTCATGCTGCAAATATACAAATTTTACTTGGTAGTAAGTAAAATTACGGTTGAAATTTTATTTATTCCTCTTCGGCAAACATCGGATCCCATGCCGGAAGCTGTACCGGCTTCTGTTTCAGGATATCTTTAACTTTGTCTGTGATATATTTTTGTTCCACAACAAGGCGGAACATATATTCGTTGAACCATTCGTCTGTCATAATCAGGTGTCCGTTATTGGCTCCGGGGCCCCAACTGTTTTCTACCATCCATTTTTTCGGTTTTCCGTTTTCATCCAGGTCGACGGCCATTAATGTCATTGCATGTGACGAACCACTGCTGAACGTCCGGATACGATCTTTTTTATCCATATCAAAAGAAGTTCCCATCAACGATTCGTAATCGAAATTGTTGATATCCAGCAATCCGCGTTCTCGATCGAGAAATTTGCCGACATCGCATGAAAAATACATCATGGTACTGTCTTTGATAGACCGGATCGCCATCTCTTTGATATCTTCGGCAGGAAGGTTGACATAGGTCCAGTTTTTTCCATCGTAAGCGTGGCGGTCAAAATCTATTTCATAAAGCTTATAGTACTCGCGACTCGGATCATTCATCAACATGATATAGTTGTTTTTCAGATCTGCACCGATAAACTCTTTGTAGAATGAAAGGGGAGTATATTCTTTTGTCGAAACGGGATTTCCTTTGGCGTCTTTAAGTGTCCATATGAATGTAGTAGGGGGCTCGCCGATTGTCAATACCAACATGCGGTAGATTACTCCAAGCATTTCCGTTTTCTGTTTTTGCAGTTCGGCAAGGGTAGCTCCTCCGGATGATGCTCTTCTGAGTTCCAGTCCGGATTCGTTCAGTTTGAGTTTGAGTAGGTTTGCCATCTGACGCGTATTCTCGCTGCTGAAAGTTTCGATCATAACGTCAGCCGGAACGACTCCGTATTTGGTAAGTATATCGGCTACGCCGGTAAACTGTCCTCCATCGCTCAACGGGTTTTTGAACAACCATTCCACCATTTTGTCCTCCATCGGTTTTTCACGGGTATCAATAATACCCTGAAGAAACAAGTTTGATTTTTCCAGTTGGTCCCAGAAAAAGGAATAACTATGTGAAAATTGAAAATCTTTCAGATTATATTTGCTGATAATCTGTGAACGGAAGACATTTAACCCCGTAAACAGCCAGCAACGTCCCGATGATTTTTGATTTGTAATACCTTTACTCTCTACTTTGTCCGAAAAATAGGTGTCGAAATTATTTTTGTTCCGGTAGTTGATTGCCAGCTTATTAATATCGTTATGTGTTATGGCGTTTTGTATTGCTTTATCTGCAGGTGTTCCCTGATATGATTTTTTTATTTGTTGGAGCATTTCCGGTGATATACCGCCTTTTTTATCTTGTCCGGACACCGGAGCCATTATTAGTCCGGCACATAAAATTAATATATATTTATTCATTGTATTGTAAATATTAACTGTGGGATTATTTATCCAGCAAATATAGCATTTAAAGCGTTACTTTACCCTAATTCTGATAGGATAAATATTAAAAAAATGTATTTGCTCGGTATTCAATTGATTATACTAATATTCGTCAGGGATTATTTTTCAGGATTTGGTTTGCCGGTATGTGAGCAACCAGGGTTCCATTATTTCTTCGATCCTGGAGATCAGTTCGGGGTCCCTGTATATATAATTATCAGGGATATTAAGCGTATACATTTCTTTATTGATCACAATTTCAGGATATTTATCCCGGATATAGTTCTTTTGGAAATTCTCCATGCAGAAAACGACATCCGCCCATTCCAATAATTTTTCTGATACAGGCATTTTGGCATATTGGGAAATTCCCGCGGATTTCACGTCAAAGTCCGGGTCGTTTTTATAAATACTTTCAGCCGTAGGGCTCCGATCAATATTAGCAGTACATACAAATAGCATTTTAATCATTTTTTGCTCTCCTTTCTTTTTATATATTTGGTTTAATATTTTGATTTGTTAGCGTGAAAAGAGTAAGAGATCGTATTTATTCATTTTATTTCAAATTAGTCTCTGAATGTTTAAGCAAAGATAATAAATCGATCTTTTATTTATTTACTTTTAACCTGCATTTCTGTTTTTTATTTTGGTGTATTGATCAATAGCTGATGCTGATGAGCTGAAATCCGGAAATTTGCAATTCAAAGATGATAACATTATCCTTTTAATGCTATTATATTGCGTGTTTTCTATATGAAGTAACTCTTTTCTATGACTTGTATATATTTATAAAACAAGGCGACAGGCGGGAAGAGACTGTAACCTGCTCTACCTACTGAGCTACGCTTCCGAAGAAGCGGGAGGACTTGAACCTCCGACCCGGGCATTAAGAGTGCGAAGTAACTCTTCTCTACGGCACTTGTTTTTATTTTTATTCAAAGAACATTTTAAGTAGCGAGTGCAGAACTGAAATTATTAATTAAAACAAGGCGACAAACGAGAAAGGACTATAATTGCTTTGCCCCACTCTAACCAACTGAGCTACGCTTCCGGAGAAGCGGGAGGACTCGAACCTCCGGCCTGGGCATTTGGATCGCGAAGTAACCCTTCTCTACGGCACTTGTTTTATTTTTATTTTAAAGAACATTTTAAGTAGCGGGTGCAGAACTGAAATATATTTTTGTTCTGTCTGACGATGCAAAGATATAACCTTGATGCGCAATCTTTCTGCGTAATGGTGTTATTTTTAAAAGTTTTGTGGAATAACCGGCACAAAGAGAATCACAACTTTCAGTTGTGGCAGGATTCGAACCTGCGATGACCGCGAAGTATCTCTTTGCTACGACATCCACAAAACAATTATTTAATCTCTGCAACACCAGACTTGGTTAAGTCAAAGTTTTCGGATATTGTAGAATTTTTGCTCATAATTCTATTGCTTTGATCTCGTCCAATGCATGGCTTCCGGAATCTACGGCTTCGAGTATATCGAAAACTTTGTCAGACCAACCCGCTATCAGAAATACATCGTCGCGGGTAATATCAAGCGGAGTTGTTCCGTAACCGGATAAATCGAACAGATACAACTTGCTGTCCGGTGAAATTTTCTTATATTGGCTCCAGACTTCCGATAGTTTTGTATTACCATGACTATTCCATAACTGCATATCGGTAAAAAACAGGATCTTATCTACTTTCGTTTTTTGTTCCAAAAGTGATTCTATCACCAGATATCCGTTTGTAGAGTAGCCTACTTCACCTTCACGACGGTAGAATGCATCCACGTTTGCCAGTATACTTTTGGTCGGAACGTTTATCACTTTCCATGTGTCGCCGAACATACCGGTTATAGCATTAGCGCAGCGTGATTTGAGTAACATTGCAAGCATCAGACCGATATCGTAGGCAAGGATCTTACTTCGCGGAGATACCGGCTTCTGCATGGAGCCGGATACATCGCAGGCGATCAATACGCCGGTGCCGGATTCAAAGCCTTTGATATTTTCGGCAGCTACTGTTACTGCTGCTTCCAATGCATCCATGATACGTCCTGCATAGGTTGAAGTCAGCTTGGATATTTCACGATATGCCGCCAGAAAACGAAACGGCAATTGTTTGGATCGACGTACGGCAGTCTGTGAAGACAGCGTGCTGCAAACCTTATGGATGTGTTCATTGGACACTTCTGCTTCCAGTATGTTTCGCAGATTACGCAACAATGCCATGTAACCAACTTTTTCACTGTCGATAAGTTCTTCCCATTTAGCACGGAACGCTTTGCTTTTTGCTTCTTCCGAACCAAATTTTTGCTGTCCGAGTTGGGATAGTTCCGTTTCCCACGTATACGGTGTTTCAAGTTCGTTGTTGACGATTTTATCAAATAACGCCTGCTGTTCTTCGGTGACAGCTTTCGGGTGAACAAGAAATAACGCATCGCGTAGTTTTACTTCCGCATCGCGATTGTATTTGGCAAACTGATATTCGTCGAAACGATTGAATGAATCCTGTAATCCTGCCTGTATTTGCTTTGACAAACGGTTTAATTTTTTAGTATCCTTGCGCTTGTTTGCTAATTGGTAGTAGGCCAGTAATTCCGTGATTTCATCTGCCCGTTGTACGATTTTGTTGATCATTTTTCGTACAGTCGCATCGCCACGATGAATTTTTGCCAGTTCAACCGCCAGTACAAGTGGAACAGAACGTAAGTTCATTTGCCGGCGTGTATAAACCGCAAGTTTAGCCACAAACAGCGGATCACATTTTCCGATAAGTGTACGCAACGTTTCTATCCTTGTTTCAGCACTTTCATAAAATTTGTCGCTCAACGAAGAGGTCACGGTTGCTGTGTACAACTGCCATTCCGGTGACAATCTGTATGCCTGTTCACCTTCATGGTTAACAGTCTTGTTTTTTCCTTTTGATGTTACATTAAATTTCATACGACACTCTTTTTAATTGTTTGACATGACAAAGATTCAAATATGATTGCGCAATGTTTTTGCGTAATCAAAACTTTTATTAAAAAACACCTGAACCAAAGCCGAATGTATAAAAATTTTGTGGAGTAACTGGCATAAAGAGGGAACGTTAGTAATAAAAATGTCCGTTACAGCTTAATTGTTGATTTTGATTTGAAGTATCTCTTTACTACGACATCCACAAAACTTTTAAGTATCATTTTTTAGTTCATAATTCAATCGCATTAATTTCATTAAGCGCATGACTGCCTTTGTCAATCGCGTGAAGTATATCAAATATTTTATCGGACTAGCCGGCAATCAGATATACATTGTTGCCGATCATGTCAAGCGGAGTTGTTCCGTAGCCTGCCAAATCAAATAAGTACAGCTTGCTGTCCGGTGAAAACCTTCTGTATTCGGTCCATAAATTTGTAATTTTTTTATCACTGTAACTATTCCAGAGTTGCATATCTGTAAAGATCATGATTTTATCCATTTTCTTTTTTATCTCCAACAGATATTTGATAACCAAATATCCATTTGTCGAATAACCGACTTCACCTTCACGTTTATAGAATACTTCAACATTGGATAGTATTCCCGCTGCCGGAACGTCTATTATTTTCCATGTATCGCCGAACATACCGGTTACGGCATTTGCACAACGTGATTTGAGCAACATCGCGAGCATCAATCCGATATCATATAAAAATATTTTACTTCGCGGGGAAATGGGCTGTTGCATAGAACCGGACACATCACAGGCAATCAATACGCTTGTTTCCGCATTAAAACCTTTGATATTTTCAGCAGATACGGTTACAGCGGTTTCTAATGCCTTTAATATGTTTTCGACCTTGGCAGAAGTTATTTTTGCATCCGACTCTTTTTCTGCTTTCTGCACATCGATTGTTTTTTGGTCAATTAAGGTATTAAGTTTGTTTACCTCATTCTGTACAAATACAATTTTCTGTGCATTTGAGGCTTTCAGCTCAATAATAGCTTTTTGTATTTTTACGGAAATTGGGTTTGTTGTAGATGCATCGTATGCTTCCTGATATGATTTCGGGAAATAAGACCATAATAGTTTAGATCGTTGGGCGTTTCTTTTTTGTTGGATGGCATTTTGTTGAATTTCTATTCGCAGGATATCTTTTTCGGAAACTTCCTTTAGAGAAGTTTTTTGTAACCAATTTTCCTTTTGTTGTAATTCTTTTTGCAACTTTTTCATTTGATACATTTTTGTTTCAAGAGATGCCTCCTTGATTATTAGTTGGCTATATGTGGAAATTTCACGGTATGCCGCTAAAAAACGGAATGGCAGTTGTTTTGAACGGCGTACGGCATTTTCAGATGCCAAGGTGTTACAAACTTTGTCAATCTGATTATCGGAAACTCTTGCTTCCAACATATTGCGAAGGTTACGCAAAAGCGCCATATATCCCACTTTACCGCTATTAATCAGTTCTTCCCATTTTAAACGGAATGCATCGTTTCTTTCTTCGATTGTTTCGAACGTACTTTTCCCAAGTTGAGAAAGTTCGCTTTCCCACGTATAGGGGGGCTCGAGCGTATTATTTATTATTTTGTTAAATAATACCTGTTGCTCTTCATTTTTGGCTTTCGGATGAACAAGGAATAATGCGTCGCGTAGTTTTATTTCCGTTTCGCGGTTGTATTTCGCGAATTGATATTCGTTGAAACGGTTAAATGCGTCCTGCAATCCTGTCTGAAGTTGCTTCGACAGCCGATTGAGTTTTTTGTTTCCTCTGCGTTCGTTTGCCTGTTGGTAGTAGGCAAGCAATTCGGTAATTTCATCTGCACGCAGTACTATCTGATTTACCATTTTCCGGATGATGGCGTCACCACTGTGAACTTTAGCCAGCTCGACAGCCAACACAAGCGGAACAGAACGTAAGTTCATTTTCTGACGTGTATAAACTGCCAGCTTTGCAACAAACAGCGGATCGCATTGACTGACAAGCGTACGTAATGTTTGCATTCTTGTTTCTGCACTTTCATAGAATTTGTCACACAATGAAGAGGTGACGGTTGCGACATATAGATGCCATTCGGGTGACATACGGTAAGCTTCGGCTCCCTCATGATTGGTCACTTTGTCTTTTCCTTTTGATGTTGAATTAAATGGCATGACGAAACTCTTTTATTTGTTTGACATGACAAAGATTCAAATACGATTGCGCAATGTTTTTGCGTAATATAACTTTTTTTCATATTTTTGATGAAAAATTTTCAAAACAACCGAATATGCCGGCTAATCGAAATGCATTAATACGCTATAAAACAATAGACAATTGCCTGAGAAACAAATACCGGCAATGGACATTGGAGGATCTGATTGATGCCTGTTCCGATGCTCTATATGAGTATGAAGGAATCGATAAAGGTATCAGCAAACGTACCGTACAGATGGATATACAAATGATGCGCAGTGAAAAACTGGGTTATAGCGCGCCGATTGTTGTATATGATAATAAGTATTATAAGTATGACGATGAAGACTACAGCATAACCGATACTCCATTGACAGAGCAGGATCTGAGGGTAATGTCGGAGGCTGTTGAGGTTTTACGTCAATTCAGGGGATTTTCTTATTTTTCAGAAATGGGTGATATTGTAAGCCGGCTGGAAGATCATGTGACGTCCGCAAGACAAAAAACGGTTCCGGTGATTGATTTTGAGAAAAATGAAAGCCTGAAGGGATTAAAATATCTGGATATCATTTATCATGCAATTGTAAATAAGCAGGTATTAATTATGAAATACCGTTCATTCCGTGCACGTTCGGCATCTGATTTTATATTTTATCCGTATCTTCTGAAAGAATACCGGAATCGCTGGTTTGTATTTGGCATTAAAAAGGAATCGTCTACCCTGATGAACCTGGCGCTTGACCGTATTCATCAAATAGATATAGCAGAAAAGGAATATTATCAAGAAAATACTATTTTTGACCCGGCCACATTTTTTAATGATATGGTAGGGGTGACCAAAAATGCCGATACTAAGGCCGAAACCGTACGGATATGGGTAAATGTGGAAAATGCACCTTATGTAGAGACCAAGCCGATACATAAATCGCAACGGGTTGTGGAACGGCTTGAAGACAAATCCGTTATTTTTGAAATGACTGTGGTTATCAATCCGGAATTTCAGCGCGAACTGTTCGGTTATGCAAATGGTATAAAAGTTTTATCGCCGCAACCGCTGGTTGATTTTATAAAAAATAAGTTAATACAAGCCTGCGGGCTAGATGAATAAAAAAGTTATCATATGAATATCAGAAAAGCAAATACAGAGGATATCGATGTCATAATGGATGTGTTTGACGCAGCCAGGCTGTTTATGCGTAAAACAGGAAATGACAGACAATGGATTGATGGCTATCCATCGAAAGAATTGATACTGAAGAATATTCAGGATGAAAGTTTTTATGTATGCATGTCGGATGACGGGCAGATCGTCGGGGTTTTTTATTTTAAAGTGGAAGAAGACCGGACATACGCAAAAATCTATGACGGCGAATGGCTGAATGACAGACCTTATGGGGTTGTTCATCGCATCGCGTCTAACGGAAAGCAGAAGGGGGTTGCGGATTTTTGTTTGCAATGGTGCTTCGAACAGTGTAATAATATAAGAGTTGATACCCACCGGGATAATAATATCATGCAAAATGCGTTAAAGAGGAACGGCTATAAACAATGCGGTATCATTTATGTGGCAAACGGAACGGAACGCATTGCTTTTCAGAAAAGTATTTAAATACGATTAAACAGACTAAGATGGATTTAAAGAAAATAACAGGAGCAGTTTGCGGAATCGCGGAGCGGACAGGTTTGTATTTAAAAAAGGAAAGAGAGACTTTTTCTCTTGATAAGGTTGAGCAAAAAAGCGATCATGATTACGTCTCCTATGTGGATAAAGCTGCTGAAGAGCAGATTGTTGCAAGCCTGAAGGCGCTTCTTCCGGAAGCCGGTTTCATTACGGAAGAGGGTACGGTTGAGCAATCGGAAACGACATTGAATTGGGTGATAGATCCTTTGGACGGAACTACTAATTATATTCAGGATTATGCTCCGTATTGTGTCAGTATCGCCTTGCAGGAAGGTGAAGATCTGTTAGTGGGAGTAGTATATGAAGTATGCAGGGATGAGTGTTTTTATGCGTGGAAAGGAGGAGGCGCCTATATGAATAAAAAGCAGATTCGTGTTTCGGATAAATGTATGGAAAAGGCTCTTATCGGATTGGATGCTCCTTATAATGCAGGGACCTATAAACCTGTAATATTGAATGTGGTAGATAAATTGTACGGCAAAGTTTCCAGTCTCCGAATGAATGGCTCTGCTGCAATGAGTCTGTGTTATGTTGCTATCGGACGGTATGATGGTTGGGCTGAGGCATTTATCAATTCGTGGGATTATTCTGCCGGAGCGCTGATTATCAGGGAGGCCGGTGGTAAAGTGACTGATTTTAACGGAAATGAGAATCTTTTGGGTACACATCATGTTGTTGCAACGAATGGAGTTATCCATGATGAGCTCAGAGAAGTGTTTGATGTAATATGAATTTGTATATTTTTGAATATTAATTGATAGTCTTATGGATAAAAAATATCAGGCGGATAGTAACCGGTATGACGGAGGGATGAAATATCGTCGTGCGGGAAAAAGCGGAGTCTTGTTACCGGAGATTTCATTGGGGTTATGGCATAACTTCGGTGAGTATGATGAATTCTCCAACAGTAAAAAAATACTTCATGCTGCTTTCGATAAAGGTATCACTCATTTTGACCTGGCAAATAATTACGGGCCGCCATACGGTTCGGCAGAAGAAACATTCGGTAAAGTGATGAAAGAATCTTTTACGCCTTACCGGAATGAATTATTTATCTCCACAAAGGCCGGTCATGATATGTGGCCGGGGCCTTACGGAGAGTGGGGATCCCGTAAGAATCTGATGAATAGCCTGAACGCAAGCCTTAAGCGAATGAATCTGGAGTATGTGGATGTTTTTTATTCGCATCGTTATGATCCGGTTACCCCTTTGGAAGAAACATTGCAAACACTGGTCGATATTGTCCGGCAGGGTAAGGCTTTGTATGTCGGTATCTCCAAATATCCTGTGGAGGCGGCCCGGTTTGCCTATCGTTATCTGAAGGAGAGGGATGTCTCTTGTCTTTTATATCAGGGAAAATATAATCTCTTTTCACGCGAACCGGAGCAGGAGGGAATTTTACAGCAGGCAAAAGAAAATGGAGTGGGGTTTGTCGCATTTTCTCCTCTGGCGCAAGGTTTGCTGACCGATAAGTATTTAGACGGTAAGATAAGTGAGACATCAAGAATGTCAAAAGACAAGTTTTTGAAAAAAGAACAGTTGACAGAAGATGTGTTGAAAAAAATACGTAAATTGACGGATGTGGCATCCGAACGGCGTCAGTTGCTGGCGGAAATGGCGCTGGCATGGTTGCTGAAAGATGATCGTGTTTGTTCTGTCATTGTCGGAGCCAGTTCGGTTGAACAATTAAACAGAAATCTGAAAGCAATAGAACACACATCATTTTCCGAAGAAGAGTTGCAACTTATTGATACAATATTGAGTGCCGATCAGTTTTAATTCCAGGTATCAGGTTCAAAGTTCCAGGTTCCAAACAAAATGTTTGAACATTGAACGTGAAACTTTGAACTTCAACATGTGATCTTAATGTCAAAAATTAATTTTTGTACAATATGAAACAATCAAAAAGCAGGAAGAAACGTCGTACTATGTGGATCATAATCTCAATTATATCAATTTTAGCTCTTTCTTTTATCGTATTTATAAATTTGCCTCGTTTCGGAAAGGTTCCGGGTAAAGAGCGTCTTGAACGTGTCAGAAACTCGGAAAATTACCGGGATGGAAAATTTCAGAATGTACATGAGACAAAGCAGCTTACCTCCGTTAAAAGCTATGTTGCAACCCTGTGGGGTTTTCTTTTTAAAAAGAAAGAACGTCTGAATCCCCAAAGTGACTTACCCGTTGTGAAAACAAACCTTTGGGAGCTAAACCGGGATGAAGATCTGTTGGTCTGGTTCGGACATTCGTCTTATATGATCCAAACGGACGGAAAGCGTATCCTTGTCGATCCTGTCCTTTGCGGTGCAGCGTCTCCTGTTTCATTTGTCAACAAACCGTTTAAGGGTACGGATGTTTATAGACCAGAGGATATCCCGGAAATAGATTATCTAGTTATTTCGCATGACCATTGGGATCATCTTGATTATAAGACGGTAATGAGCCTGAAAGATCGAGTGGGTAAGATAGTATGCGGATTGGGAGTGGGCGAACATTTTGAATACTGGGGTTTTCAAAAAAATGACATCATTGAACTTGACTGGAATGAAAGTCTGGTTTCCGATGGCATATTCACGATATATTGTTTACCGGCACGGCATTTTTCTGGCAGAGGACTCTCACCTAATCAGTCTTTGTGGGCATCTTTTCTGATTGAGTCGCCATCCCGTAAGATTTATATCGGCGGTGATGGTGGATTTGATACTCACTATGCGGAAATAGGCGAGCGTTTTGACGAAATAGACCTTGCCGTACTTGAAAACGGACAATATGATACGGATTGGAGGTATATCCACATGTTACCGGAACAGCCTTGTTCAGGCTTTTGCCGATCTGAAGGCAAAAAGACTTTTTACCGTACATCATTCAAAATTTGCATTGGCTAATCATCCGTGGGATGAACCATTGAACAACATTTCTTCATTTGCGGAAAGAGACTCTTTCAATCTTATTCAGCCGATGATGGGGGAGGTGGTGAATCTTAATGATAGTACCTATACAATTAAAAAATGGTGGAAAGGCCTTGAATAGCCCTAAAACACAAAGAAATAATCGGAAAATCACCGAAAGTTGTATTAGGATATGAGAACATACTATCTTGAAAATAGAAAAACTGCCGACTTTTTTAACTATCGACAGTTTTTTGCGTATTTAATGAATAGTCCTATTTACACTCGCCTGATTTTTTTAAGGACTTACTCAAGTGTGGGACTTACCCGAGCAAAAATCATTGTACCGTTACACGCTACGTCACCATCGCAATCATTGAAGTTTAAATATAAAAGTCGTCCGGTAGAGCTGATGGTATGAACATTTTTTATGATGCTACAATACAAATTTCCATCAGGCGATTCGTCCTTTTCTGTTACCGAAATCACGATGTTGGGAAACTCAGGGTCGTACAATTTGATATTTATTGTGTTTTTAATAGAAACGCCGGATAAAGTCCATCCTATTTTTCCTTTATCAAACGAAAGCGTATAACATGTCTCGCAATCTTTTGGCTCAAGGTATGTACGACCTCTGGTGTTGTGATCAATGCTATATAATTTCCATTTAGTACCTATTAAATCCTTCCACAATACTGCATACATTTGGTTATTATCACCAGTATTATCTGCTTCATCCGGCTGTTGTTCAGTTTGTTCAGTCTGTTCATCCTGTTCTATCTCATTGCAACCGGAAATGATAAAGATTGCAAATGCAAAAAATAAAATTGCCGTTTTTTTCATCTAAGTGTTGTTTAATGTTGATAAATCTTGATTATATGGAGATTAAATCTGTTATTATCGCGTGAGTAAAATCAGACAGTTGCTAAGCCACCTTTTACCATTTTTATTCGGTTAGATTGAACTTATATATCTGATTATTCCTTTATTTGGGATATTTTTCCAATGAACAAAATCACACCTGTGCTATTTTCGCGTATTGCAAACACAAAAGGTTTGTTTATGGTATAGTCTATGATAACCGGCCCCTGTACCGAAGTAAAAATCATTTCTACACTGGTAACAGCCGCAGCTTCTGTCCCCTCTTCATTTACTTCAACAAATGTTTTATGAATAACATTGGAAATACATGCGTTTGTGTTTTCAAACATGCCGCTAAAATCTGCACTATAGGGAGAAAATGGGGTTATCATACCCATTTCCGGTAAAATGGATTCCTGCATTTTATACTCACATTCTGTTTTGAATCGCGGAAAACTGAGATTTACGTCTTTTCCGGACATATAGTCCATTGCGTTATTCCATCGTTCGTTATCAAGATTCGAAACGATATCATCCGCAGTCTTATTATCATTAGGAAGCATTACAATCATGCTGAATGCATTGTTTCCATAAGGCAGCTTGAGATATCTGCAATATTCATCACTGTAATAATCAAAACTTCCGGTCTGGTGCATCATATTTACTTTTCCTGTACTTATGTTGTTCTCCGTATAGAAATCTTCCTTCGTTGTTTTGTTCTTATCGAATTTGGATACCCATATACCCTTAAAATAGACGGCGTTTATAAGATACATCAGGGCTTCTTTCGGAATCTTTTCAACAATTTCCTGAATTTTATCGTTTGTTTGTTTCGCACACCAGTTATTGATTTGTTTAACAGCATCCGGAGAACCGAAGTCAAGCGCTTTTATTTCCGCATTGTAATGGTTTTTATTTACAGATATAAAGTCATTTTTTACAGAAACATCATTGCGGTACCATATAGAATTTGCAATGGTTAAACTTGTTGATTTATCGACATTTATCAGTGCTTCTTTTAGATCTTTATTATATTCGTTGATATCATCCAGCGAATATTTGTTTGCCCTTAACGCATACATCATTTTTTCCAAAGTAGCGCCTTTCGCACCGTTAAGTGTCATACTGAGCGCCATACTTACACTTAAGGGGGAAACAAAAACATTTTCTTTGTCGTCGGAATTATAAGTTGTTCTGAATAAGTCCAACGCAAAGGAATTGTCTGTTTCTACTTTTTCCGCCAGACGCAGGTTGATAGGTTCTGCATCGGGAAGTTTTTTGCCGTAATCACTGTCTTTGTCGGAGTCGCATGCAAAAAGAAACGGAGTCATCAGAATAAGCGGGAATACTTTCCGGATCAGGTCGCAAATAGGTCTGTTTTTTGTACATCTTTCTGGTTTCATAGTAATATAAGTTTATAAATAAAAAATAAAATAGATTCTCTGTTAATATAGATGCATTTGTTTTATAAAAGGTTGCATGAAGTTAAATAATTCGTATACGGCCGGAAGATGTATTTATCGGATATTTTGACATCTTTTGTAATTAACAAGAATAAATACTATATTTGTGGCTAAAGGTAAACAATAAAATACATGAATATGGAATATGAAGTTTTAGGAATAGGTTCTCGCGTAAGACATAAAGAATATGGTCCGGGAGTAGTAGTTCAGGTAAAGTCAAAAAGTTACCTGATCACATTTATGGAATTTGGAAACAGGGAGATTCTTCGTAGTTATGAAGGATTGGAAATCATAGATCTGCTCGAACCTGCCGACGATCTGGTCAGTCTGGAAATGATCGAAGACTCGCTGAAAAAGATATTGAGAGACTATTCCGACATTCAGGAAATTGTGCCGATTGCCGACAAGTGGTCGGGTGGGACATTGATACTGAAACCTTCGAATCCGGAACTGAAACCTTACGAGATACCCATCTCAAATTTCTTTAATAAGATCATTATGATCCGTGACCGTTTGCGTGTTCTGGAACAGAAAGTGAATACCAGCAATCTGAGCGATGAAGAAAAGATAGTCTTACAGCAATACATTACCCGCTCATACGGTAGCCTTACATCATTCAATATACTGTTCAAATATAAGCACCATGGATTTGTAGGGGAAGGTAAAGGAAATCAATAATTTTTTTCGCATTTATTCATTGAATTGTCATTCATTCTGACAGCATTGACATATACAAGCAGACAACAAACATCAACTAATTAATCTGTTGATGCTTGTTGTCTGTTTGTTTGCCGAATCTCCTCCCTTTGAATAAAGGAAAACCTTTGACGATTTTTTAAAAAATCAATTTAGAAATTCAGGATACATGCTAACAGTCCGAGTACAAACCAATACTATTGCCTTCACTATCAGTGAAGATAGCGAAAAAGCCCATACCGTCTGCCTCAATTTTTGTTTTTTTTCTGGTGACTTTTCCTCCTGCTGTTTCAATTAAGAGGACTGTTTCTTCCATGTTATCTACAGACAGACTGATTAATACTCCGTCTCCGGATGGATTAAAACCGGAAGCAAAGGAAATCGCTCCGGGGCATTTTCCGTTTTCTTCCGGAAAAAATGCCATTTTCTCTGTTTCACAATCCATGATAGATAGTTTCAGATTTAAAACTGTTTCGTAAAATGTTACAGCCCGGCCAAAATCTGTTGCGGGAATTTCAAAAAATGCTACTAATTTTTTCATCTTTCTGTTTTTTTATATTTGACGATGCAAAAGTAGAAAAGCGAAGATGAACCGGATTGTAAAAAACGGACATCCGGTATTCCCTATGAAAAATAGTCGGAGTAAGGATCGCATATGGAAATATATTCAACCGGAGTATAACCGGAAAGAGTTTTAAATTCTTTTATAAGATGGGGTTGGTCATAGTACCCGCATTCTACGGCAAGTTGAGCCAGTCTGATATCAGATTCTTGTTGTAATAGGAACAAAGCCCTTTGAAAACGCACAATACGCTGGAATTCTTTGGGTTTTGCACCTACGTGTTCGGTGAATATTCTGTTGAATTGTCTGGGGCTCAGGCAGGCTGCTTCTGCAAGCGTATTGACATCCGAATGTTGAGAATTGATCATTTTTATGGCAGCATTGATTCTTTTGAGATTGTAATCAGTCTGATATTTGAGCTGTGTTAAAAGATATTTTTCAATAAGCAACACGCATGTATGTACTGAATCTGTATCCGTAAGTTTTTTTTCCAATTCTTCCAGTTTCTTGTCTTCCATATCTTTTATGTCAACGGACAGGCCGTTTATCTTATTCAGGGGGATATGAAAGAAAAATCCGGCTCCTGCCGGCCGGAAGACGACACAGATCATGTCTACAAGTCCGGAATATAGTAAATCATTGTAGATCTTTTCATGTCCGCTTACGAAAGCTTGTGGTTGAAGTTGCTTTTCTGAAGAAGAAAAGATTCTTTTTCCCTTATGAAAGATCATACAGATATGGCCGGTTGGAACCGTTCTTATTTGTTCGGAAGAGCCTCCGGTAGTTTTAAGAAACCAGTATTGCTTTACAAACGGCTCTAGTATCAGGGATGGTTTTATGAATTGAAAATCTTCCATTTTTTTATATTCTCGGAACAGGAAGAATCATATCCATGACTTTTGCGGTTCGTGCTGCTGAAATACCGTTTGAAGGACACATACCTTCTTCTCTCAGTTCGGCTATAATCGAACCGATTAAGCATTGTTGTATGTGTTCTGGCGGTTTTATGGTGAAGTGCTGTACTTTATCTTCAGCATATAATTCTATGGGGTCGAATTTAAAGATGTTGAATTTGATAGATCCGCGGTTTCCGGTTATAACCACATCATCCTGTTGTGGTTGTCCGGATGCTGCGAATGACCAGATACCGGAACCAAGTATCCCTGACTTGAATTGCATGATCGCAGTAACCGTATCGGCAACTTCATAAAAACCGGCTCGATTTGTACCGTAACCTTTGGCATCCGTAATTTCTCCTACTAAAAAATCGAGGATATCAAGCGTATGAGGAGCCAGGTCGTAGAAATACCCTTCACCTCCGATAGTCCGGTTCAGGTGCCATGACTGATGTTCCGGCTTTCTGTCCGCATCACCTTCCGGTCTGATGTATTTTATATCGACCGCTATCACTTTACCAATGATATTGTCATCAAGCAGTTGTTTTATCTTCAGAAAATAAGGTAGCGCCCTGCGATAATAGGCCACAAACAGCTTCTGATTGTTTTTCTCCGCAGCTTCGACCATTTCCATACATTCGGAATAATTCATAGCCATCGGCTTTTCCACATATACGGGTTTACCGGCTGATAATGCTTCAATTGCATACTTTTTGTGACTTCCGGGAGGTGTGGCAATATATACGATATTGACTTCCGGGTCATTTATCAACTGGGATGCATCAGTATATGTCCGGGCAACCTGATGTCTTCGGGCAAAGTCTGCGAGTTTATCAGGATTATTCCGCATGACGGCAACCAGATCCGAATGTTCAAGTTTATACATGGGAGGTCCGCTTTTATGTTCGCAAACATTTCCGCAACCGATAATTCCCCATTTAACTTTATCCATCATTTTGATTTATTATTATGTAAATCATTCATTTATATTTCTCATGACCCGCTCGATCGCGTCATCCATCTGTTCAATGGATTCTAATCCGAGCGTCATGCAATGCACATTTCCTTCCGTAAGGGCAAAACGGATTGACTTTTCGCGTTCGTCATTCGCAACGTGCTTACCTTCACCGAAAATTTTCATTCCGATAACGCCTTTACCGTTTTCTTTGGCTGTGGCGAGGATTTCTTTGATTTCGTCCGGCGTACCGTCCATATTTGCTCCAAAGGGATTTATGCGTGCCATAATCACATCTACCCATGGGTTTACGGTAGCTTCTTTCAGTGCATCGATGTTATGGCATGAAACACCTACGGCTTTTACGATTCCATCCTGTTTGGCTTTTGAAAAGCCATCCATGTAGTGGGTTCGTGTTTTATTCCAGTCTCCTTTTGTCATGCAGTGCATCAGAAGGATATCAATGTAATCGCTTCCCATTTCTTTGCGATAACGGTCGATAATGTCGGAAACCGGTTCCAGGTTTTCTGAGTCGTCTGGCTGTGTCCATATCTTACTCAGTAATGTAATACTTTCGCGTGGTAAGGTTTTGATCGCTTCCCCTACATAAGGCATGGAGCCGTATCCGTCGGCCATGTCATAAAAACGTATTCCCCGTTCGTAGGCGTGATGGGCAAGCTTCACAAACGATTCCATTCCCAGACGTGTCTGGTTGGATGCCTTGTTGCTTCCTTTGGTGCCTGTTCCCATTGCTATGCGTGGAACGATCAATCCGCTTTCACCAAGCTTTACCCTGTCGACAAGCGTATTCAGAGGAAGCTTCAGGTTTACATTTGCTATACCCGATTGCAATACGGATATTCCGGCCAATCCGAGGACTCCGGTTTTAAGAAATTTGCGTCGGTTCATTTGTTTCATAAGACAGTGTTATTTTAAATATGAACATGAATTTTAAGTCTTCTACATTGTTTTAACTATTTATTCAGCGTATGCCTGCAACATTCATTTTTATACTGTACAAGTATTCCGATGCTGTAATGAACAGAGTTTTCATCTCTTTACCACCGAAACAGACATTGGCTGTCCAACCGGCTTCCACAGGGATGTGCGCGATTTGTTCTCCTTCCGGATTAAAAACGGTTACCCCTTTTCCCGTGAGGTAAATATTTCCGTTGGTGTCTATAGTCATTCCGTCCGAACCCATATTGGTAAAAAGTCTTTTATTCGCTAATGTTGCATCCGGTTGTATGTCATAAACATATGTTTTCCCAGCTTTGATATCTGCAACATAAAGGAGCTTTCCGTCCGGGCTGCCTATGATGCCGTTTGGTTTTTCCAGATCGGAATCAACCCGTATCAGTTTTTTATAATCGGGAGATAAATAATAAACATGTTCGCCATCCTGTTGCATTTCCGGGTTGCGCGTCCAGTAGTCGCGTTTATATAACGGATCCGTGAAATATATTCCACCGTTGGGATGTACCCATAAATCATTGGGACCGTTTAATTTTTTTTCGCCGAAACCGCTGACCAGTACAATGTGACCACCATTCATATCAATTTTCCAAATCTCGTTATCCATATCGGAACATGAAAGGAGGTTTCCCTGTTTATCAAAATAAAGCCCGTTCGCACGTCCGGTATCTTCAAGGAATACGGATAATTTTTCATCATCGGCAGACCATTTAAGAATGCGGTTGTTGGGCTGATCGGTAAAATAGATGTTTCCGTATTTATCGACAGCAGGTCCTTCCGTAAAACGAAAACCGTCTGCCAATTTTTCTACTTTCGCTCCTTCGGCAATGATATTATTCTCGGTTTTACTATGAGCGGAAATATGCATACTTATTGAAATGAAAATGAATAGAATCGAATTTTTGATCATGACCATAATTCTGAAAAGTTTTCAAATCACAAATATATATATATTTTCGCAATTTATAAAAAGAAAATCAGGCTAAAATATTATACCCAATTTAAGACTGACGGAACTTAAATCAAGCTTTTCCACAAACCGGCCTGAAACGTAATTATCTGAATTGCTTTTTAATCGTTCCAGTTTTTGTGATTCATACCCGACTGCAATTGAAAATATCTTATCCCATAATTTATGTTGCACCCCGAATTCAGGATTAAATAAGAATCCTCCGTTTTTATCTTTTTCCGGTGCGAATCCATAGCCGGCCGAACAATCAGCAAATACATTGTATTTTGCCTGAGGATTTATTGTATATTTCATATTTGCATATAATGGGATTACGGAAATATTATCGTATTGTCCGAAGCCTGTGCCACCTCCCAGTGCCCAATGAGAATTCAGATTATAGTGTGCCATTGTTTCAATACCGAAAGGTGTTATATCCGGAGAACTCATTGATATTCCGGCACCGGCATTTATTGTGACAGAGTATCTTTTTTGTGCTGAAAGACTTAGAACACAGACTGTAATCAATGTTGCTACTATTACTTTTTTCATTTTACTTCTGTATTTTTATTGTTATCTTCTTTACAATATTTCTGGCGGAAGTTAAACCGGACAAATCGGTATATAATTGTCCGTCGCTGCCATCCGGGCTACTATGTCCTATCATCTGCATCTTATATTCTTTCTCTCTTGTTGCAAGGTCAACCATGACTTCGTATATTACAGCCGGCTGACCGCTTTCTGCCGAATAATTTTCATCAGCCTGAGTTGCGGATTTCGGATAGTATTCGTTGTAATCTGTGGAATGGTTGAATTCGGCTTTGATGATAAACCGATTCAGCCCTTTGGCCGGAGTCATTACCAGGTCAAAGTTTCCGTTGGGAGTTGCTCCTGTTACAGCATCCGGAATAGGTGACTGTGTGGTTGCTCCGGTATATCCGTCAGGAACCGGTTGTCCCGGTTGAAAGGGGAGGCGCGCATGATTCCAATACGGGAGAGCTTCTTTTCTCTTTTTACTATTGCCACTCCATGATTGTGTCCCTGCCTTATAGGATACGTAGAGTGTAGTTAGATAGTTTCCTTCCAAATCTTCGATCCAAATTGCGATCTGGGGAGGGTTTTGTTTTTTGATGCCTAAGAACAGATCGAAGGGATGTTTCCATTCATCACCGGCTTGAACCTCAATTTTAATGTCTCCGCTTTGATATTCAATCAGATCTTTTTGACAGGAGCAGCAGACCATTCCCCAGAAGAGTATTCCTATTAAACCTTTTTTAATTACCATTTTCGTTATATTTTAAATTAAGAATATTGTCAATACCTCTTATTAGTTGTTCCCAACCCTCATCGCTTTTGATATTTATGCCGTTATAATACTGGCATGTTTCTTCCAGCATGGCCAGGTAACATATTCCTGCCGTAATGATAGAACCAATGGCAGCCAGATCTGCGTAAGGTATTTTAGTTATACGGCTTATCATCTCAATTCGTTCCAAACCATTCTCCTCCCGTTGCTTTTTCAATTCCGATACGAAAGCATTTTCATTCGAAAGTTCCCATCTTTGCAAACGTTTCAATATCTCATTATTTCTAAAATGTACTACCTGTTTTCGGAATATCTCTTTAACAAATGTCAGCGTATCGGAAGGATCAGGTAGCTCAATGGAGGTATTGCTCCAGAAGTCATGCTTTTTCAGGCATGCGTATATTAAACCGTCCAATGATTTGAACTACCGGTAAATAAGCGTTTTATCCACACCTGCTTTTTCTGCTACAGCCCTGATTCCCAGTTTTTCAAATCCCTTTTCTATTATTAATTCTTCTACCGCATTAATCAGGCGTTGTTCTGTCTGACTTCTGTTTTTTTCCATAGATATGACTGTTTAAATTTTTTGCAAAGTTATGTCTCCATTTGGAGACATGCAAATTTTTCAAACTATTTTTCATTATTAATTTGAATTTAGGTTATTTCTACTTTAACACATTTCATTTTCTTGTTTATCAAACGCATAATTGATATCTTTTTGCCTTCGACAATGTCGTTCAAACATTTGGTCAATCATATCATCATCAGACATTTGTC
>JAITVS010000308.1 GCA_031285685.1 Tannerella sp. | reverse complement strand
TTTTTTCTGTCCTTCTGCTCCAGCGTGGCCATTAGGTCAGACTTGACGGAAGGATGTCCATTGCCTGATGTTGTGGATGGAGGATTTGGAACATCGTCAGGATTATCAGGATAGTCAGGGCTCTCCTCAACAACAGGAGATGTGGTACGACTGCCACTCCCATTTTCCTGTGCAGCCATTACATATCCGGCGGCTGGTTCAAGGTCTTTGATGACAATCACCTTGCGGGCGGCTCCGTTTTCAATCATTCCCTGCAATGCGTTCCATTTATCCTGTTTCGCATCAAACCCTTTCAATGCCTCTTCATATCCGGTTTGGTCGTCTTCAAAGTGGTTTTAAAACGGTAAACCATACGGTCATTTTCGATTTCCGGCCCGTGTACGGTGGCCGTGGTGAGTTCGGGATAGGCTCCGGAATAGAAATCCATCACCTCCGCCGGCAGCATGGCCGGATTTGGGTCGGGAAGCGTCAGATCGGCGCTTCCATTTTTGAAACTGAAAACACGTTCCAGTGATGTTACTGCTAAAGACATAATAATTTCTAATTAAAAATTGACAATTAAAAATGAAGAGGTTAGAAAAGCGCTTTTTGCAGGGTTTTGCCCTTGAGCTGTTCGATGCGTTCATCCGTTTTTGCGATATTCGCATCATCGGCTATCTTACGGGCTTCGCGAAGCAGGTAGAGGGCATTGTCGTTTTTCCCCTCCTTTTCCTGATGTTCGGCGCGTGTCATGAAGTCGTCATATTTCGTTTTTCGTTCCTGCGCCTTTTTATCGACCGTCCGCTTCTGTTCCTGCGCTTCCTTCTTTTCGGCTTCCACGCGGACAATCGACTCTTCAAAACTTTTCATACCGGAAAGCATCCCTGTGGCTTTCTGTATGGGCTGCCCGACTGCGGTAAAGAAGCCTTCGTCGAGTTCGTCGGCGTTGCCGGTTAATACGATGGGTTGCAGATGATTCTGTGCTTCATCCTTCAAACCGTTTACTTTGGGAAACAGCGATACGGTGAGTTTCCCGCCGGCGCTACGGACTGTGATGTTCAGTCCGGCGCCTTCCGTGATGATTTGTGATAATTCCCTGAAAAACATATTGAAAAAATTTATAAGTGAAACAATAACTGAACAGCACGTTCCCCGCGGATGTGGCTGATTCGCCGGCATTACTTAAATGACTGTTTCCGGCAGGCAAGGTTTTCGTGAAAAATACAACCCGACCGCAGGGAGGCGTGGAGATTTTTCGCGAAACCCGAAGGGCTTACCTTGCAGGCCGGAAGAACAGTCATTTACCTTTGTCGGCAAATCAGTCGCTGCCGCGGGGATGGCGTTATACCGGCAAGAAATTGCAGGTAGCATGGTATGAATTATTTGAAACATCAGTATGGCAACTAAAAGCCAGATATTGGCAACTAAAAGCCAAAGTACTGCAACTAAGTGCAGGAATTGAGCTGCTAAAAGCCAAAGTTGAGCAACTAAAGATATGGGTAAAGCATCTAAATACATAAGTATGGATACTAAAAACCAAAGTTGAGCAGCTAAATGTAAAAGTATGGCTACTAAATGTCAAAGTAGAGCAACTAAATACCAGAGTAGAGCAACTAAACGCCAGAGTAAGGCTACTAAATGTCAAAGTCGAGCTGCTATGAACAGGAGTAAGGCAACTAAATATCGAAGTAAAGCTGCTAAAAGGCATGTATGAATTACTAAAAGACAGAATAGAATTTCCATTAATCGTATATGAGCTTCTATCGACTGTAATATCATTTCTAAAAGGCTTGAAGCGGTTGTGAAGCCTTTCTTTATTCTTTCAGAATTCGTCTGAATTAGTTTGAGGTATACACTGGTTCGTTAGAAGTCAATTTGAATTGTTTCGGAATTCATCCTTAGTTATTTGGAAGTTTACATAAGACTGTCGCGCTTTATCTGGGCGATGAACGTCTACGGTGCCTCATTTTCCCGTTTTTACCCTAAAATTTGCTCCCACAGCAGCAAATTGCTCCAAAATAGGTCAACGTCCTCCCGCCGGAAGAGAATTTTCTCATAAAACATGACAACGTGACAGACTTTTATGAAGACGTTTCCGTGATTGACTCCGCAATTGCCCGAAAACAAGGCATTCCTGTTCCGATTTGAAGAAACGCCGATGTCGGCGCGGGCAAAAATTTGCTGTTACAGGAGCAAATTGCCTCCACAGGGAGGAGGCTGTCATGTTTTAGAGGAACGCCGGGGTAAATAACAGCAAATCCGGGCCGAAAAGCAAGGGTGACGACAGATTTTGGAGGAATGTTGCGGTAAGTTACAGCAATCGCGATGCAAAACGGAAGGATGCCGGGGCAATAAATAGAAACCGCCCCCGAAAGTACGGAAACTTCGAGGGTGGTTATCGCAACTTAAAAGATGGTATTCTATGCCCCATATTTCTACTGATTTCCTGTTTTTTCTTCTTCATAAGCAAGTATATGGTCTTGTTTCTACCGGGTTCTTTTATAGCCAGTCTGTGTCAATTTCAAAAAACCAACCATCGCCTAAACATATAGTACTCATTCGTGCATTAAGTTCATTATTTGTATTTTTACACTGTCTGAATCTGAGATATGAACGATAATTAATCAGGACATTATTCAATACAGTGTTATACCAGTATTTTTCTGTGAAAAAATGAGCTGTGATATTAATTGCGCCGTTTTCATTTTCTACATTCACTTCAAAATTAGAAATTCCTGTTTTGTTCATTTTTTTTTGCATTGATTCCGGAATATCATCCATAGTCATATATGTTTTTGATTGATTTCGATAAACTTCCATACAACTATCAAGCACTTCCTGAAAAAAATATCTGTTGTATTCAAACTTTTCAATATTGGACTTGTTGGCTTGCTCAACAGAAACAAACTGACGGATAGCAAAAGGATACAAACAATAACCTGCTATGAATATGAAGCCGGAAATCAGAATTGCAACTAATGCCAAATGGTTTATTTTCTTTCTTTTCATTGCAAATCACTGAATGGGTCAAGCATTCTCCAAGTTTTATCCGTATCGCTATATAATAAACGAAAATGTTCCAATCTATACTGTAATACTGCTCTATATTCCTGTTGACCTGTAAAATCCCCAATCATCATTTATTTTTTTCATCCTGCTTGAACTCGACTTAATATCGTTTTTAATATAATAGTACCGGCTATTAACCCAGCTACGGTTAATTTGTTTGATCAAAAAAATTATAGTTTTGTTTACTTCGACATTTATTTCACGTACTCCTATTTCGATAATATCTATTTGTAAATTCAACATATACTGTTGCGTCAGTGCATCCGGCGGATTTTCTCCGGAAATTTCAACCCTGATGTTATCCGCCCAGTAATGCCCCTTTGGGGCAGCTGGATACAGTGTGTCTATATGTCTGGCAAGGGCGTAAAAACTGTGCTCATTTTTTTGAAAATAACTGACAATCAGTTTGTCTTTATCCCGAAAGGTATCAAATAGAAATATTGAAAAAAAAGTGATTGCACCCGCCGCGAGAATACACGAAATGATGTTGGTTATTCTTTTAGTCATACCAATTATAATATAAACGATAATCTAATCTGTTCCCAAGTATTGTTTCTTTAATACTATTATCCCGGTTTGCTTTATTGAGCAAACTAATTCCTTTGTTTTTCCCTTTGGTAATTGCTCTTTGCTCCCAAGGCTCATCGGGTCTACCGGAAGTACCCGCTTCTGCTATCCAATTTGGGTTAGGAAAAATACCATGATATTCCAAAACCATTCCCCACAAATAATTGCCTGCTTCATTTGCATTATAAACCATTCCATTCTCACCACCTCCGAATTTTCTGCTAAAAAATTAAAGATAAGATGCTAAAAATGATCCGTCCGCTTCGTTAACCGCTTGCGGTTTTAAATTTTTGACTGTTTGATTTGTTATTTTATTTTGATTTTTGAAAATTTAACGCTGTCGTCTTTTGTGGATTTTCTTACTCCTTTTTTGTGAAATCTGTTTTACACACGCATAATTCACAAAAAGCATTTCATAAAGTATATATATCCGGTGGCGGCGGATTACAACTATTAAAAAAAATGTTTAAGTTATAACCGGCAACACTCCAAATTGCTTCTTTCTTTTCTATGGATAGGGATTCATAATCCACATCCCACTTTTCCAATGATATTTCATTCATTCGGTTATCACAAGCCATCATAATTTCATTCATACAATCAAAGAAAAATTTCCATTCGTCAACCGACAATCCCTGTTTTCCCTCTCCAGAGACGAACATTGCAATAGGCATTATAGGATATTCAGCCTTTCCAAAGAAATCAATTTTTCTTTCCCTGTTCGAGAAACGCCACAAAGAACTGTCGGGATGAAACAATAACCGGTCTACATTTTTTTGAAGTTCCGATATATGCAGCAGTTTCCTATTGAGATATATTTCTTTGCCTTCAATACAAACGGCCAGTTCTACTCCGTCATAACGCGGCATATAATCATTAAGTGAAAAGCCCCAATCAATTTCCCGAGTTTTCCCACAGGTATAAATATCAATAAATGTATTCATATAAAATTCATTATTTGAAACAACAATCTGGTTCAATTGTTCGCATATTCTCTGGAAACATGTGTCGTTTCTTAGATAATACGCCTGATAAAACAACTCGCCTTCATTTTCGGCTGACCGGTTCATTTTCAATTGATGAATACCTGTTTTTGGGTAACTGCACCCCAAAACGAGCAAAATCAAAATAGATAATATACCTGATTTATACATTTGATTCATACTATAATAAAAGGTAATTTACCTGCGCTTCATTCACCTGGATATATTCTTTTCCATTTCCCGTTTGGATTGTGAGGCATAAATAGCCACATTTGAGCTTTCGGATTATTTTTTAAATATATCCAACCTGTCGCGTTATCCTCTCCTGATGGAATAAAATCATAGCTTTGGGTCTTTCCTCCATGACTGTGAGCATCATACAAGGTATTAATGATATTATAATACTCACTTACCGTTCTGAATGATGGGGCTTGGGAACCTTCCCTTAATGTACCCACAATCCAAGTCCCATTTTGCATTCCTCTGATACCCCATTCAACAGGTGAATGGGTAGCAGCAAATTCAAAAACATTCATAGCATCTGTCTGAGAGCTGGTTGTTCCAAACTCAACTGTCAACATGGTGCGTTCTGATGGTTTCTTGTATTCTCCATATCGAGCTTCTTTTATTCTCGGATCAGGATTGGCTAATTGAGGTAATAATTTTTGGTCATGAACCTTTATTGAACTTCCGTCTTCGGCAATCAGCATGTCGAAGTTATTTTCTGTTCCTTCCAGCAACTCAATCTCTCCATTTTCTTTTAAGAGATAATTGCCGGCATCGGGATATTTCGGGGTGCATTTAACCGTTGTGGTATCGAACACCATCATTCCGGCGGCTGCTGTTTTGTTATGCATGTCAAACAAATGATGATTCTGCCCGAACCAGCTCTTTACACGGAGGTTTTCCACAAAGGGGTGCAGCAGCCAGATGTCGGCATACATTTTGTTTTTAACCGTACTCCCCTCTTTGAGAAACCTTGTTTCGGGGGTAAAATCATACTGAATCCCGTCGAAATGATTCCCTTCGGCGTCGGTAAGTTTGTAGCGCACGTCTACTATGCCAAAGTGGTAATCGTTTTCATTCCAGTCAACGGAACTGAGTTTCACAATGACCTTGCATTGCAGCGCTTCCTTCGTTTTTACCGTCAACCGGGCTTTCTGTCCGTATTTTACGG
>JAITVS010000273.1 GCA_031285685.1 Tannerella sp. | reverse complement strand
TCTGGGACAAGATTATGCTTAGAAAAAGGTATGTGATAGAATGCATCAACGATATGCTCAAGAACACGGCACAGTTGGTACACTCAAGACACCGTTCAATCAACAACTTCCTGATGAATCTGGTTGCTGCACTGGGAGCATATTGCTTCTTTGAGAATAAACCCAAAGCAATACAGGGATACCAAATCGAAAGAACGAAACAGATAGAATTGTGGTGATATTACCCCGAACTCACGTCTACATAATTGTAACGATAATAGTATCCATCAATCCTTAATTCATGGCCGTTATAGTCAACTTTTTCCAAGGTTAATTTATCGTCTGATCTTTCGTTCCTTTCTCTATCACAACCGGAAGATGAAAATAAGAAACCTGTACTTAACAACATGAGCATTTTTATTGTATCCATGATGTTTTCAATTACGGTATAAACCTGTTTGTACTGTCCGGCTTCGGACTAAACTGCTTAAAATGGTATTCCCAATATATTTCACCTGGTTCCTTTTTCTTGCCTTCCTTCGTTATGTAATTTTTATTGATAACAAAAGTTGTATCATTTAATATCACACCTTCGTAAGTTACAGTAAAAAGAGGCCCTTCAACCGGAACCCATTTTTCATACTTGATTTTATCTCCATTTATCTGAAATACGCCCCAATAATACTTGAATTTTGCTGCATTCGATGCATGAAAGCCATTCCGGTATCTTTCCTCTTGTTTAATTATTTGATCCACGCTAAATGAACTACCATATAAAATTATCCCATTTTCATATAAGAAAAAAACACTAATGTACGGATTATTACGGGAATCAAAATTCTCGTAATAATATCCGTCAATTCTTAATTTATTACCACTATAGTTAACTTTCTCTAAAGTTAACCTGTCATCCGAACTTTCATCCCTTTCCCTATCGCAACCAGAAGATGAAAGTACGATATTAAGACTTGTCATTACTAGTATTATTTTAAGTTTATTCATGATATACAACATTTTCTTATTTGTTTCTCCATTCAAAATTACCAAAACCACCACCAGCGATCAGGTCTGTCTACCCTTGGGAAAAATGGAATGCCCAGTGGCCGATGGGCAAAATCGTTCTGCCATTGTTGCCTAATTACGGTATAAACCGGTTTGTACTGTCCGGCTTGGGGCTGAACGGCTTAAAGTGATATTCCCAATTTACTTCCGTTGAGGCTTTTTTATCTATATCCCTCATCCTGTAGCTTTTGTTTATTATAAAGGTAGTATCGTTTAATATCACACCTTCATAAATAAAAGCACTGAAAGGTCCGTCTGACGGCACCCATTTCTCATACTTGATTTTGGAACCTTCTATTTGAAATACTCCCCATTGATATTTAGCTGCATTTGTCGCATAGAAACCATCCCTGAACTTCTCTTCCATTTCAGATATTCTATCAATAGGATATCCAACATCTCCCAGAATTATCCCGTTTCTATAAAAAATAAAGGGAGTAACACTACGCGGTTTAGGTTCCTTACCAACGTAATTATAGCGACGATAATACCCATCAATGCGTAATTCTTCCCCTCTGTAATCCATCTTTTCCAAGACTAACCTATCGTCTGAACTTTCGTTTCTCTCCTTATCACAACCGGAAGATGAAAGTATGATATTAAGAGTTATCATTACTAATATTTTAAGTTTATTCATGATGTATAACATTTTATCTTATCTGTTTTATCTATTCAAAAATCACCAAAACCAGTACCAACGAGGTTTTTTACCCGGTATCATTGGAAATATGGGAATGTTATTCGGAATGTGTGCCCTTTCGTTTTGGAAATAGTTCCTTATTTTCTCAGAATTTCTACCTATTCTAACAGGGCCAATACCGACGTAGAGTATGCCTTCACTGTATTTACCTGGATCATATTCTCCATTTCTATCGTAGTATTTCTGACCATTTTCATATTCTTGGATATTCCTATAACCATCAGGTCCTGGATCTCCGGTAATCACTTTCATCCCAACCGCTATGGGGCCAAGTTGAAAGTGTGCGGCTGCTGTTCTCCAGCGGTCCTGTTTGTCATCGCCTCTTGTAATGATACGGTCGGGCGTCATTTTCCTGAAAAACTTGAACTTGTCTTGGTGGATATAGTCATTATAATAGCTTGCACTAAGCCCCGGTACGCCAAACCTTAACCTGAGAACGGTCTGGTTAAAGTCTTCCATCCCGTGCATCTTATAATCGGTATAGGATGCCGAATAAAGTCCACCCAAAAGGCTGAACTCCTCTCCATAAGTAGTCTGCCAGCCCTGCCAGCCGGTATCGTAAAACTTGGTGTAATACGATGCTCCCCACTCCCACCGGTATGCCGCCGGTAATATCTGGGGAAGCCCGACAGACGTTTTAACGCCGAAAAACCGCTCATCGCTTGAAAAAGGATGCACTTCAAATTTTACGGCAACGGGTGAAACGAGTTTTTGCACATCGTATCCGAAATCCGTAAAGAATAAGGTATAGATGCCCGCTGCCGCTGCCAGCCCCGCTATTTCGCCTGTCGGATCCGTATACAAGAGCGGATTATTAAGAGCGTAACTATAACGGTTAAACGACTGCGAGAAGTCCGGTGCCTGTACGAATGGGTCGGGGCTAAGGAACCGGCCAACGATTGGGTCGTACATTCTGCCGTTCATGTTGATCAGTCCGAACTCCGGCAAATGCTCATGTCCGGTATATCCGCGGTGAAAGCCAATGGTGTGCAGGGTTATCGTTTGCTTGCCCCAGGCATCGTAGGAGGCTTTGAAAACAGGTGTGCCGTTGGCATCGGTGATGGAGATGACACTACCTAAGTGGTCGGATATGTTTATGAACATGTTCATTGGCTGCAAAATATCTATTCAACAATGCTTCTTTTTAGTGCTGCTTTTTCAACCTTTCGACTACTTTTTCTATCGGCAGTAAAAATTTACTCCAATAAACAATAGCGGCATCATAACCGCCGCTTTCCGCTTTTTGAGCAGCACCGAAAATGTATAATGTACCATTATCGCAAGGCGAGTTTGCATTGATTGCATGTTTTTCTTGCATATCAAAATAATGTTCTTTACTACTCATTGTCTTGCCCGAACTACCTGTTAAAAAGCCGACTTTCTTGTTGGTAAAATCAATTTTTTTTCGAGTAGGTTCAAAAATTTTATTGAGATATGCACCCTCTGTCTCGGTCAACAACAAATTATCATTTATCTCTATTCTATCTGTTTGTTCCATAGCGTTATTGGAATTACATTTGTGAATGGGGGAACAACTGAACACAAATATTTCTAAACATATTACTACAAATAAAGTCTTCATATTGCTCAATTTTATGGAATTTGATAAAGATATGGACTTGAATAGATTCCAAATTGTCTGGTTATCATTTGAAGTTGCAGCCAATAAGGGTGGATACCGCCTAAATTAGGAACTCCAACAGACCAAAGGGCTTTTGCAGTATAGCCAACACAACTTTTACCAAGCAGGTTCCACATTAGCGTTTGATTGTTCATCTTTGTTTGAAGATTGGTTGAAAGTTTTGATAGAATATTTTTATTCACATTGTTAATAGGAACTTTCCAGCCAAGTCCGTCAGTTGCGTGATTTGCCCAAACCTTTCCTTTCATCGTTCTTGAAAGTTCTTTGAAAGTACCTGTCCCGCTTTTTAATGCAGTCATATCAATACCTTCGCCCAATTCTCTATATGGCCCTACTGAAACATTAATTCCTTCGGATTCATTCACTAACGCGGAATGACTGATGGCATCTTTCTTTTCTACTATTAAATCAGTATTTGTTCCTCCACCAAATAAAGACACAACGTCCGTCAAATTAGCCAACGCCCCAAAACCATATCCTATATTTTCGAGTGCTGAATTACCCTTTTTGCCAAGATAGCCCCATTTACCGGTTCCAAAATCGTAGGAGGCAACACCAAAACTAATGCTTGGTGACATCATGCCTCCGCTTAACACGGCCATGCCCATAGAATTAAATGTGGAACTATACATAATGCTTGCGGTATTTGCCATAAATCCACCTCCTGCTGCAATTGTTGCGCCTGCATAAGCGGAAAGACCGCCAATGGCAGCGCCACCCAGCATGTAGCCATAGGTTTGCAAATCTCCAAAATTGTACCCCTTTGCATCTGCAATTTTATATCCGGTGTAAGCGCCCGCCGCCGTACCAATACCGATGCCTATTTTTACAATTAGAGGTATTGCTGCCCAAGCAAGCTCGCCGCTTGGGTCAGTGTAGTATAAGGGATTATTCAGGCAATAGCTATACCTGTTATAGCTCTGCGAGAAGTCCGGTGCCTGAACAAATGGGTCGGGGCTAAGGAAACGGCCCACCATCGGGTCGTACATCCTTCCGTTCATATTTATGAGGCCGAACTCGGGCAGGTGTTCATGTCCGGTATATCCCCTGTCGAATACCAATTCCGGATCTTTGACCTCGAATTTGCGGTTACCCCAGGCGTCGAACGAGCATTTCTGTACGACATTGCCCATCACATCGGTAATGACGGCAAAACTGCCCAGATGGTCG
The DNA here is from genome assembly GCA_031285685.1 of Tannerella sp. Lineage (GTDB taxonomy): Bacteria > Bacteroidota > Bacteroidia > Bacteroidales > Tannerellaceae > Tannerella. The sequence goes on along the minus strand of JAITVS010000273.1, from coordinate 141 downwards.
GGGTGCACGTAGTACATCCCGTTTTTCAGAATGGCGTTACCCTTGAGCTGCTTCACATATATGCCGCACAGCCCGTCGTCGTCACTGTTGAACACGCAACTGAAATGAACGGTGAATATGTCTGTTTGTGAATTCATGATT
>JAITVS010000253.1 GCA_031285685.1 Tannerella sp. | reverse complement strand
GCGAACTGTGATTTTGAATGTCGCCATTGCTTTTAATGTTTGTTTTTCCGGTAAACTACCGGTAAATTTACCTGCAAAAATATCACATCTTTCGCGTTTTTAATACCGAAAATTTACCGGAAAACAAGAATATAAAATATTACATATTGCAATATGTGCCGATATTATCGGGCTTACAGGTATTTATCAAAATTTAGGATACTCGATACGTACATGATGAATATTCATCAGCCTGTTTTTAATGATATGCTTGGCTGTGTTAATTTCGCGGTAGGTGATGTTGGCATCGTTGTACTGGTCTTCCAGAATCTGGTAGTTGACAATATTGTCAACCAAGTCGCTGATGTTGCTCTGACTCATGCTCTTTAAACTGCGTGAAGCGGCTTCAACCGAATCGCACATCATCAACACCACCATTTCTTTTGAAAAAGGTGCCGGGCCGGGGTATGTAAATCTTGCACGGTCAATTTTCCCTTCCGGCTTTTGCTTCTGATACTGATGGTAGAAAAAACGAACCGTAGTTGTGCCGTGGTGCGTGCGTATAAAATTGATAATTTGTTGTGGAATACGGTTTTTCTTCGCTATTTCAATACCGTTCGACACGTGTTCGATAATGATTTGCGCACTGTTTTCGGGGCTTAAATCCTCATGAGGGTTACGCGCTCCCGTTTGATTCTCAATAAAATAGGAAGGGCGGGTAATTTTCCCGATGTCGTGGTACAGCGCTGCTGTACGTACCAGCAGGGGATTGCCGCCTATTTTTTGAATTACTTCTTCGGAAAGGTTTGCTACCTGCAGGGAATGCTGGAATGTACCCGGCGCCGCTTCGGATAAGGTGCGCAATAACGGCTGGTTGGTATCTGCCAGTTCCATTAAAGTAATATCGGATAGAAAACCAAATGTTTTTTCAAATATAAAAATCGAAGGATATGCCACAAACAGCAATGCACCGCTGATGCCAAACCGTACGTAGTTCATCCAGTCTATCTGCTTCAGGCTTGAGCCTTGCAACAGCGCCAAGGCGGTATAAACGGCGGAATACGCTGCAATAATCAGTATAATAGTCCTGAAAAGGGTTCCCCGGCGGTAAATATAGCGAACGTTGATGATCGCTGTAAGCCCGGCAATAAAATTGAGAAACACAAATTCAAAACCGTTCGGCGCTATAAAACCGGTCAATAAAATAGTGATGAAAAAAGTAAAGCTGGCCGTCCGCGCATCATAAAACGTACAAACAATCACAGGAAGCAATACGTATGGAAGTGCATAGATGCTAAAATACTCGTTGCGCACAACAAGGCACGACAGGCCGACAAACAGTACAACCATCAGCAGGAGAAAACCGGTTTGCAAAGTGCTGCGGAAAATTGCAGGGCGGAAATACATCAGGTATATGTATACCATCGAAAAACAAAGTATAACTATGATGATTTGCCCCAGTAGAATCTGCTTGAAATTACCGGAATTGCCCACCTTATTCTCAAATTCATATTTCAGCGACACCAAAGCGCTGTATTTTTCATCATTTACAACTTCCCCATGTGCAATAATTTCCCTGTTAACCGGTATAACGCCTTTGGTATGCGACAGTTTACCAATTTGTTCGGTTTTTACCTTGTTGGTAATGTCTTCATTAAAAAACAGATTGGGCAATATAAAATCGTTCAGATTCAGGTTTTTCAGAAATGCTTTTCCCGCCTCATCTTCCATTTTATCCAATTGCCTCATCATCATTTCATAGGCTGACTTTTGGGTAAGAATATTATCACGGTCGCTTTCTTCTCCTATATTATTCCTGAAAATAACGATTTGACCGGACAGGCTTACAGGCGACACTCCCTCCTCCTCATGAACAATGCCTTGATTGTACACCGAGTCTAATAAATTAGCTCCCGCTTCATACAGCTGTTCCCTGTTGCCGTGTAATCTGCCGGCCAGCCACTGCTCGTCAAATGCCTTGCCGTAACGCAATTTTTGCTGTTCCGCCACTTCAGGCTGGTAATTGTAATATACAGTAAATGCCCGCTGAAGACTGTCTGTTTCCTTATTTAACTCCTGTTGGCTTTTCAGGACAGGAACATCAAAAGGCGCATACAAATCCACGTGCATCCAAATCTTGCCTTTTTGAAATTCATAAGGAAATTTACCTTCACGCGGGAATAAAAAACAAATAAAGGCAATACTCAGTATATACAACAGTATTACGTAAGTATGTGTCCGTATGAATAATAAGAAATTGAGCATCTTTTATCTTTCCTGCATGTTAAACACATGCAAACATAATATAAAACTTTGAAACCGCATCCAACGAAGTAATTTTTTCCTGCGGCCTTCAAGGTATTATCGCTCTACAGTACGGTGCGTAACATCAGTAATATTAAACGGAATTTTGATGTAGACCGCATAATTAACTCAAAGTTCTTAATTCGACAAAATTAGAAGGCATTGATTGCGGCTGTGAATTTGCAAATATCATGAAAACTTTTTTTGTTTTCAAAGTTTTCCATATACCTTTGTCATCATTTTTTTAAAATAGGTACTACTATGGTCAAACAGCGAATTATAGAAGAAGCCTCGGCCTGGTTTGGGCAGACGGGCATCAAAAGCACCACGATGGACGATATTGCACAGCACACGGGCATGTCGAAACGCACGATTTACGAAAATTTCAAGGACAAGGAAACACTGCTGACGGCGTGTATCGAAGCGTTTCATGCCGGGAATAAAGCGTTTTCCGAAAAGGTTTTCCGCGAGGCGGACAATGTGGCGGAAGCCCTTTTGACATTACTGCAAAAGAGCGCGGAGCAGGCATCGAAGTGGCGGTATGATATGCTGTATGACATACGGAAATATTATCCGCAGGTGTATAAAAACCACCTTCTCTGTTCTCATGCCGATCAATACCGTGAGGTGGAAAGGCTGGTTCAGCGGGGTATGGATGAAGGCGTTTTTCGCAACGACCTCAACCCGCGCATCATTGCTTATTTCTTTTGCAGGCAGGACAACGTTGAAACGTTGACAGACAATGAAATGGAACGGTTTTCGTTCACGGAAATCTTTGAGAACATGGTCATCACGTTTTTGCGGGGCGTATGCACCTCGAAAGGGCTTGAAATCATCGACCGGTATAAGGAAAAAGCAAAAAAAATGTAATACATTGGAAAACATTATCAAAATGGAACGCTTCTTCAAAAAAATCTCAAAATATTTTTTATTCCGAAAATCTCAAGTATCTTTACGTTTTATAAAATCATATTAAATGTTAACTGATGTTACGCAACCGGATTGTTTTTGATGGATTTCATCCCTGAGCGGATGACCTGTCAGGGTCGTCAGACCTGACAGCGTCGGAACAGAACCAAACCGGCCCTGTCAGCAGCTTCGCAGCCTGTCAGGATAAAATCCGGTGCGTAACATCAGATATTAATTTAAAAATCATTTTTATATGAAAAAATTATTTGTAAAAATTTCGATTGTTGCAGTCTTTATGGCTATATTGTTGGTAAATGTATCTATCAATGCCAAGAAAAATGCAGGGGACGCTCATTTGGCTGCTTTTATATCAGAAGCCAATGCTGGATGTGAATCTTCTTCGATGAATAATGGACGTTGTTCGGCAGCTGGTACGCTTTGTCTTTTTTCAACAGATAGCGATTGCGATCCACAAAATAATTAGATAATGGCTGTTCACAAAGCATGCAATATTGTATGCTAAAAGATGAGGCCGTATAAACTTATATTACTTCAGTTTATACGGCTTTTTATTAATAATGATAATCAGCATTTGAAACATGTATATGAAATTTTTTTTTATTGGTTTTTTTATAATTCTTGTGTCCTGTACCAATACTGTGAACATCAAAAATGAAAAAAAAGGAGAATTGAAAGCCGGCTACCAATTGGTGGTCAGTAGCGAAAAGAGAATCTTACTGGATTATGAAACAGCGCCCAAACCACCTTACGTACAGATGATGAAAAATCTAAATGGGAAACAAATATTAACTTTCTTTAATCCCCATAAGTATGCCATTTATTTTTACGATTATGAAACGGCTGCATATACCGGAAAAATTGAATATGAAAAACAGGGACCAAATGCTATTCTTGCTTTAGATGGTTATTACATTAAAAATATGGATTCTATTTATGTGTATAGCAGATCTTTGGTGGAAGTGGTTTTAACTGATAGCACAGGACGTGTAAAACAACGGATTTCTTTATGTAATAATAGAAGTAACCGCGAATGGTTCAGGTATTATCCGCAATACATACCAGCCACTGATAATCCATTGATCGAATATCAGGGAAAGTTGATTATGACAGGACTATCGCCATTCTCCATTGCCGATTCATTGATTCGAAAATTTCATTTTACGGCATGTATCGACTTGATATCAAGTAATGTGGAATTTACTCACACCTATCCCAGGGAATTATACGGTTCCGATGCCAATTGGCAAGATCCTTTTTTCATGCAACCTTATCCCGAATTATCGCCGACTGGCGAATTACTTTATAGTTTTCCCATATCGCACGATGTATACATCACTCAACGGGATGCCGAAGATTATAGAACTGTATATGCCGGAAGTAATGCAGCAAGAACCATCCATTCAATTAATGATGGTAGTGAGAAAACGCCTAAAGAGGTGATTCTCGCCCATATTTTACAACAAGATTTGTACGGGGCCATACGGCATGATCCATATCGCAAGGTTTATTACCGCTTTATGTCGCAAGGCATCCCCGATGCCTCTGTTAAGACTCGTTTAGAGGAAAAGCCGGTTACAGTAATCATGATGGACGAACAATTCAATTATATGGGAGAAACTGTTATCGGAACAGGAGAAGAATGGAACTGGAAAAATTCCGTTGTTACTTCCGAAGGGTTGGTTATGGAATATATTGATCCTAATGTGGATTCAGGAGAAGAGTATTTGATACTGAAAACATTTACGATTGAAAAAATAAGCCAATGAAAAATACGGTTAAGTTTTTGATCGTGTTGATGGTTTTGACATTTGCCTGCCGGCAAAATCCGGAGAAGACAGAAAAAGAATGTTTTACTAAAGCCATTGAACAGATAAAGGTGGACAGCCGGTACCGGTGGGTGGCTGTCATGTCCTGAATACGGTTGACATCCAAAATCAGGAAAAGTATGTCAAAAAGTAAGAAAACGTACTATCGGTACAGTAATTGTTTTAAGGAAAAAGTAGTTCAGGACGTCTCCGA
>JAITVS010000066.1 GCA_031285685.1 Tannerella sp. | reverse complement strand
AATGCCAAATGTAAAAATCAAAACAGCAAAGGTAGATGCCGACAATGTTGAAGAATTGAAAGCATTGTTCAACGCATTCAAACCCGAATTGGTAATCAATGTAGCTCTTCCATATCAGGACTTGACCATCATGGATGCCTGCCTCGAAACAGGTGTAAGCTATCTGGATACAGCCAACTACGAACCTAAGGACGAAGCCAAATTCGAATACAAATGGCAATGGGCTTACCGGGAAAAATTCAGAAATGCAGGTCTGACCGCTATTCTCGGTTGCGGGTTCGATCCCGGTGTTACCGGCGTATACACGGCTTATGCCGCCAAACATCATTTTGATGAGATACAGTACCTGGATATTGTCGACTGCAATGCAGGCGACCACGGGCATCCCTTTGCCACCAACTTCAATCCCGAAATCAATATCCGCGAAGTGACCCAGAAAGGTAAATACTGGGAAAACGGCGAATGGGTATATACCGAACCGCACGAAATACATAAACCGCTCAACTATCCCGAAATCGGGCCGAAAGAATCGTATGTGATCTACCACGAAGAACTGGAATCGCTGGTAAAGAATTTCCCTGCCCTCAAGCGCGCCCGTTTCTGGATGACTTTCGGACAGGAATACCTGACACACCTCCGCGTGATACAGAACATCGGTATGGCAAGCATTGAACCGATCATGTACCAGGGTATGGAAATTGTGCCGATACAGTTCCTTAAAGCCGTGCTACCTAACCCGGGAGACCTTGGTGAAAATTACAGGGGCTGGACTTCCATAGGCTGCCGTATCCGCGGGTTGAAAAACGGTAAAGAGCAAACATATTATGTGTACAATAATTGCAGTCACGAAGTAGCTTACAGGGAAACCGGCACGCAGGCAGTAAGCTACACAACGGGTGTACCGGCAATGATCGGCGCCATGATGTACATGAAAGGCCTGTGGAAAAAGCCCGGTGTATTTAATGTTGAAGAATTTGATCCCGATCCGTTCATGGAGCAACTGAATATTCATGGATTGCCGTGGAAAGAACAGTTCGATATTAATTTGGAGTTATAGAATTAATGAAATGCTTTCCTTCGGGCGTGCAGCACATTTCTCACACGTCTTACGATCTTGCATGTCTTACGTTCTCCCTGAAGAAGGCTTTAATCTTTAAAGTATGATATTACCAATTTGTGTATACGGATGGCCGTTGTTGCGGAAAAAGAGCGAGGATATAACTCCCGATTATCCCGGATTGCAGCAACTGGTCGCCGACATGTTCGAAACCATGTATCAGGCCGACGGTTGTGGCTTGGCTGCTCCCCAAATCGGGAAGAACATACGTTTGATCGTGATTGACGGCTCGCCTATGGCCGATGACGAAAATCCGGATGATATGCTCAGGACTTTCAAGAAGGTTCTCATCAATCCTGTGATTATTGAGCGTACCGGCGACGAATGGGTCGATAACGAAGGGTGCCTGAGCCTGCCCAAGATCCGCGAAGCGGTGAAGCGCCCGGCAAAGGTGAAAATTGAATACATGGACGAGAATTTCAAGCCGCATATCGAAGAATATGACGGCATGGCTGCCCGTATCATCCAGCATGAGTACGACCATATCGAGGGCGCTTTGTTCATCGACAGAATTTCGCCCTTGCGCCGCAAGCTGATTGCTGCCAGGCTCAACGCCATAGCCAAGGGAAAGATCGACTGTTCATACAAGATCAAAGTATATAAAAAGTAGGATTCGATCTATCGGATCGTTTTATCTCTGCCTGGCAAAAAAACGCAATATTGGACAACATATCTTCCGAACAAGTCATTTATCTATGTTGTCAATATTTATCTCAAAACAAAAATAAAAAGATATGGAACAGAAATTTTGCCAAAGTTGCGGGATGCCCTTGTCATCCGGACAATTCGGGAGTAACAGAGACCAAACTGTAAATGAAGATTATTGTATGTATTGTTTCAAGGATGGCGCTTTTACCCAAAGCATGACCATGGACGAAATGATTGAGCATTGTGCCCGGTTTGTGGAGGAATTCAACAAGGATGCCGGCCAAAAACTGACCAAAGACGAGGCCATCGTCCAGATGAAACAGTACTTCCCCAAGCTAAAACGCTGGGTGGAAAATAATTAATCCATACACAAAACATTTCTCGATTTGTGTTGTTTCAAAAAACTGCTTTTATCAATGGAGAAACTCGATTTCAAAAAGGAATATAAGGACTTGTATTTACCAAAAGACAAGCCGGTATTGGTTGATGTTCCGGAAATGACTTTTATAATGGTTGATGGACGGGGCGCCCCGTTGCACGATGAGTACCATCAGGCAATAGAAATTCTGTACGGACTTACATTCACGATCAAGATGAGCAAGATGTCCGGCAAACAGCCCGAAGGCTACATCGAATACGTGGTGCCGCCACTGGAAGGACTTTGGTGGTGCAATGAGGCGCCTTTTGATTTGCATCAGCGCGACAGTTGGCTTTGGACGTCCATGATACGGCAACCCGATTTTGTGACACCCGCAGTTTTCGAATGGGCGATGGAACAATGCCGGAAGAAAAAACCGGCAACGAATTTCGCAAAAGCCCGCCTGGAAAAATTTACCGAGGGAAAATGTGTACAGATCATGCATGTAGGCCCATATTCGGAAGAACCGGCTACAGTTGAAAAACTTCATGCTTTCATTTCCGAAAGGGGGTTGAAAAACATGACAGGTAACGTGCGCAAACATCACGAAATTTACTTGGGCGACCCACGGAAAACAACGCCTGAAAAGTTGAAAACCGTTCTCAGGTTACCGGTTGAGTAATAGGCCTTATGCAAAGAATTCAATGAGTTTACTTCATGACAGGTCGAAGAGATGTCTCCACTCCACCTTCTGCTCCGTGCGATACCGTCATGTCGAGCCCGATAACGACCGCCGGAAGTCCGGTGACGACAAAAACATTTTCGCGTATGCGTTTTGGAAATTGGAGAATATCGTACCCTGCAAAAAATGTTGATAACAAAAAGGTATTACCTTTGCTCCGAAAAAGTCAATTAATCAATGAATATGAATCGCCCGGCATCAAAAAGTAGAGAATGAATACGAAAAGAGTTACCGCAGGTTTGGGAAATATCCCTACTTTTATGAGGGATATAAGTATGTTAGGCGAAATACGGGCTAAAATTGGTGAAGAAAATATTAGGAATAGACACTTTTGCGGCAAAGGGGTAGAATATAAATCATGAATGTTATGAATAAATATTTTGTGTTAGTCCCTAAAGAGGGAAAATGTTGTCCAGAAAGTTTAAGTGAAGGTATTTTACATACTCAATTTAATCCATTAGATCCGTTTGCTCCTCAAGAAACAGATGCTGGAGAATGGAGTAAGTATATGCATGGAAAAACGAATTTACCTTCGGAATTTTGGTTTGTTACAAGAGAACGATGTTATGATTTTGACTTTAGATGGGATTCTGGAGGATTTATGTTATCTGAACAATTTATTCATTTGTTGGATAAACATCATGTGGACAATTTTGAATGTGCTAAATTAAATTTTGTCAATAGGAAAGGAGAATTTGTTACAACTAAAAAATATTTTTACACCAAATTTTTCAATCCCTTAGACATAATAAATTATGATAAGTCCCAAATAATTTTTGAAAAACAAGGATATATAAAAAAGGTGATTGATTTATGTTTCAATGATGTAAATACACCTGACTTATTTGTTCTGAAAGAATGGATTTTTTTCAATAAACTATTTTGCACAGAAAAAATAACAAAAGAGATTGAATCTTTAAAGTTGAGAGGAATTTCATTTATTCCTATTGAGAAATATGGTAATGTGTCAAATTAAGGTAATGTATCAGATTAGGGGGATAAAATAACAATAATTTCAGATCATTATATTATAAATAGAATCAGGAATGAGGTAGATATCTAACAAAATACAATAACAACGTTCGATGAAGGCAATTTCTGGCCTGCAGCAAAACTGGTCGGCAATAAATCCTACAGTATCGTGACCGACTACCTCGGCACTCCCGTACAAGCCTACGACGAATCCGGCAAATTAAAATGGGAAGCAGAATTGGATATTTACGGAAAAGTCCGTACTTTCGGAGGGGACAAAGCGTTGATCCCATTCCGATACCAGGGACAGTACGAGGATGAAGAAACAGGGCTGTATTACAATCGGTTCAGGTATTACGACCCAAGTATCGGAGCATATTTGAGTCAGGATCCGATTGGGCTTGATGGGGGGATGAAACTTTATGCGTATGTAAAAAATACGGTTAAGTTAATAGACCCATTAGGATTAGAGGGATCAGGAACCACTGGTGGCATCCCAAATACTCCTGGAACTGTCCGTCGGTTTATGTCAAAGGAAGAGTACAAACAATTTAAAAAGAATGGATTTAAATTTGACCCTACCGATTCAAGAGGTGGAATTAGTACAACATCAACTAAAGTAAACCCTAAAAATCCAGATGCACTAAAAAGAAGTACGGGAGCATTAGGAGCAGATTACTATGTGGATATAAACACATCAGGAAAGCAGGTAGAATTAAAAGGAAAAACAAAAGGAGGACTTCCCGATTGGAAAATAAAAGATGATGTTTCAATTGATGACATCGTTGGTTCTGGAAAAGTATGCAAATCATAACTTTAGTGTAAGCAAAATGAAAGATATTAACAGTATAGAACTTCATGACTTTACCAAAGTCTTTGATAGTGGAGATTTTGATTATTCAGGAGTGAATGGTCATGCTGATTACTTGGGTTGGTATATCATTTTTTTTAAAGAAACTGGTTGTGATAAGGTTTCGGCCATAAGTTTCGACGATATTCTTATGGAAGAAAGCATAAAAGATATTGCAAATAAAATTTTACAAGGAATCGAATTTTCTGTACTATTTGGAGATAATCTCTCTTTAATTAAAAAAAAATTTGGAGAACCTAATTTTTCAGATGCAGTACTAATGGATATACATAGGCATCATTATATTGACAAAGAAAAAGGGTTATATTTATGTTTTGGTACAGATTGTAATGAAAGGTTGTACTCTTTGGAGATTATAACAAACGATGATGTCATTAATGATAAAATGACTGCACAATAGCGCTTTAATAGGTCATGTACCATTCTTCACTTTCTCAATCTGAATTATAAAAATTAAGGGAGGTTTTCGCCTCCCTTTCTCTTTTCTACCGCTTCCCATATTTTGCCCCATGTAGCCATATTTGCGCCATGACTAATTTTGTAATATTCAGATGGTTAAGATATAATTTGTGCCATAAATGTTACATATTTGTAACCATACATATTTTTATATTACTAATAATAAACGGATTAAGAAAATCAGATTACACCCTGTGTAATCCCTGCTTGCTTATATCGTTCATAGTAGCTGTTTCCCTCAAAACGTCCTCTTCTCCAAAAAATCCCTAATAAGCTATGGCTTTTTTGGGGAGAACTGTTTCATTTTACTCTCAAAATCCGGCTTCAAAAAAAGTTATCACCAGGTATTTTGCCACTGCTACCGACCTTGTTTGGAGCGTTTTTAAGGAGAGGTAAAACAGCCGTAAATAAACAATAAGCCCCCCGAAAAATTTGCATCTGATTATCAATTACATTGCGAATATCTTTATGCCTGTTCCCAAGGTGAGCAGACTTGCATATAAATGCCCCTGTAAGCTTAAATATAATAATTATCAGACATATT
>JAITVS010000409.1 GCA_031285685.1 Tannerella sp. | reverse complement strand
TGTTTGCTTTTCTATCCATACCGCAAATATACTAATTAATCATTTGAATGCCAAATAATTGAATGTGTTTGTCCTGACTTTTGCGCTCGTTTTTTTAATCTGTTAAAGTAGAATTAATGACGGTAACACAAAAAATACTAAACGAGGTAAACTTATTACTGCCGGTATTATCTGAGAATATATCATCACTGACATATGATGATTTATCAGAACTTATCAATTCTGATAACACATACATCTTTGTGGCTGAGGATAATGGAAAAATTGTCGGAATGCTCACTCTCATCATTTATAAAATTCCAACCGGACCGAAAGCATGGATTGAAGACGTTGTCGTTGACAAATCAACACAAGGAAAAGGAATTGGAAAATTATTGGTAGAACATGCGATCAGTTATGCAAGAACAATCGACATCAAAAAAATAAACTTAACATCAAGCCCGTTCAGGGTGGCTGCAAACATCCTTTATCAAAAACTTGGTTTTATAAAAAGAGAAACAAACGTTTACAGGCTTGATTTATAAGGCTAAAAAAACAAAATACACTGAATCTTATAAATTAAATGCGATTTATGCAATATCAAAATCAAATTAAGCTTTATATTTGCATTGATTTTTAATAGGTATCCGTTTTTTGAATCAGCAAGAAGTTTTAATTTACGGAGTGATTAAACTCTTATAACAATGACAACGGAAATTTTAATTGTTTTTTGTGTAATTATCGTTACAGCTATCTTTTTTGTTTGGGGAAAAATCCGTTCGGATATTGTTGCGCTGTGCTCATTAATCGTACTAATGCTTTTTGGCTACTTCGCTCCGGAAGGAACGCATATCCTGTCCGTTGAAGAAGGATTGTCCGGTTTTTCCAATAATATCGTTATCATGATGGTATGCCTTTTCATTGTGGGAGGTGCCATTTTTCAGACCGGGCTTGCCAAAAAAATAAGCACCCGTCTTCTGACACTGGCAGGTGACAGTCAATTAAAACTGTTTCTGCTTGTGATGCTTGTTACGGGAGTTATCGGAGCATTTGTCAGCAATACAGGGACAGTAGCATTGATGTTACCCATTGTCATTAGTATGGCAAACGATGCGAATTCCGATCCGAAACGTTTCCTTATGCCGCTCGCTTTCGCTAGCAGTATGGGAGGTATGTTTACCCTGATCGGAACACCGCCCAACCTTATCATCAGTGATACCCTCAGCACTAACGGGTATGAACCGCTTAAGTTCTTTTCTTTCCTGCCGATCGGAATCATAGCATTAACACTTGGCATAATATGCCTGTGGCCGATGAGCAAGATGTTATTGTCGAAAGACAAAGGTGAAAAAAAGAAAAAGAAGAAAGAAAAAACACTTGCCCAGCTTGCCAATGAATACAAAATTTCAAACAATCTTTACAGGGCAATCGTAAACGAAGGTTCCGCTTTTGCCGGTAAAAAACTGAAAGAGCTTGGCATTACCAAAAAATACAACGCGACAGTAGTAGAGATCAAACATCCAAGTAGTAAAAAAGGATTTCATTTACCTTCATCTTCATCTATACCGGATGAAATAGTTGGTCCGGAAAGTATCCTTAATCCAAAAGATACAATCTATCTTTTAGGAGATTTTGAAGACATACATCTAATGTCCAGGGAAAACAACCTGAAAATGCTCGATTCGCACCAATTGGATGAAGATGGTATTCCTGCAGGAAAGGATCTCAGTTTCCAGAAAATCGGTATATCGGAATTGGTATTGATGTCATCATCCAAACTTATTAACAAACCGGTCAGTGAATCCGGGCTGCGGAACCTGTATAATATAAACATATTAGGTATTAAGCGTCAGGATAAATACATCATCCAAAATGTAAAAGACGTAAAAATGCATTCCGGCGATGTTTTACTAATACAGGGAGATTGGGATGATATTGCCAAACTCGAAAACGAAGACTCCGAATGGGTACTTGTTGGCAAATCGCTGGATAAAGCGGCCAAAATCCCTATCGACAACAAAGCTCCTGTAGCGGCCCTCATCATGGTTCTTATGGTATTATGCATGGTTTTCAACTGGCTACCGATGGTTACTACCGTGATGATCGCCTCCATATTGATGATATTGACCGGCTGTTTCCGTAATGTTGAAGCAGCATATAAAACGATAAACTGGGAAAGTATATTTTTGTTTGCCGGTATGATTCCGCTCTCCAAAGCAATGGAAAATACAGGAGCCTCCGTATATATATCCGGATTGATAGTCAATTTTGTCGGCTCACAAGGACCAATGCTGGTTCTGGCGACCATCTATATTGCGACATCTATCCTTACGATTTTTATCAGTAATACGGCAACAGCCATTCTTTTTGCTCCCATCGCCATGAAAGCGGCGATAACTCTCGGAGTAAGCCCCTATCCTTTCCTGTTTGCAGTTGCGATAGCGGCAAGTATGTGTTTCGCCAGTCCGTTTTCCACTCCGCCGAATGCACTTGTTATGTCCGCGGGAGAGTATAAGTTCACGGATTATATAAAAGTAGGGCTCCCGCTTCAAATAATTTTTGCGATCGTAATGATATTCGCATTGCCTTTATTGTTTCCATTTAACTAATAGACGGAAAAAGATGAAAAGATTTACAACAAACAAGGTTATTCTGGCATGGCTGCTTTCAGTCACGTTCGTATTACCGCATGTGGTAAAATCTGTTCACATCTTTCAAAACGTATATCGGGAAAATGTAAGCCATAGTCATGAATGTTCGCATCCGGAAAGTAAACATCAGGGCTATCCGGAACACAATTGTACACACTGTCTGGTCTGCCAGTTTACACTTGCATTTTTCACAGAAACCAAACCATTTAATCAACTTATTGTAGAAAGGCACCTGAATGCCATTATTTACTCCGTATATCAGGAAGATATATATATTCCATTTTTCACATCACACCACCTTCGCGCCCCTCCTTTTTGTTAATTGTTCTGTTCAAATGTTTATTGTTTTAGCCTTTTAATCATCGGATAATGAATGATCAAATAGCTTAACAGTTATACATCTATGCAATCAAACAATTTAAAACAAACACAAATATGCATAACAAAATTATTCCGGTTATGCTCCTGTTTGTATTCACATTGTCTGTACATGCTCAGGAATCAGATTCTATCAGAACGATAGAACTGGAAAGCGTAACTGTAACTTCCGGTTCCTATAAAAAGTCAAGCACCCGTGCTTCGGCTTTATCGATAGAAGTGGCCGAAAAGGAATTCCTGAAAGAACATTTTACAGGCAACCTGACACAGACCTTGGAGTATCTGCCGGGAGTACGTTCTATGGATATCGGTTCCGGGTTTTCCAAGCCAATGATTCGTGGGATGGGATTTAATCGTATTTCGGTAACGGAAAACGGCATCAAGCAGGAAGGGCAACAATGGGGAAGCGACCACGGACTTGAAATAGATGCTTTCAATATAGAACGCGTCACTGTGCGTAAAGGTCCCGCTTCACTGTTATATGGTAGTGATGCCATGGGTGGCGTAATTGAGATAACGCAAATACCTGCTCCGTTCGAAAACTGTATATTCGGGGAAGCAGCTGTAATGGCAAAAAGTGTAAACGGTACATTAAGCGGATCCGTTATGCTGGGTATGAAAAAAAATGCCTGGTATATCAAACTGCGTTACTCCGAAAAACAGTTCGGCGATTACAGGATTCCCACCGATACGATTGTTTATCTCACCCAACGGATACCTATATACGGACGAAAACTGAAAAATACGGCCGGTGTAGAGAGAGATGTCAACTTGTATTCCGAATACCGTAAACATAGATATTACTCTAACTATGCTGTAAGTAATACATATCAGAAAGCCGGTTTCTTTCCCGGGGCACATGGAATTCCGGATATTTCACGTGTACAGGATGATGGCGACAGCCGCAACATTGAATTGCCTTACAGTACGGTAAATCACCTGAAAGCAACATCGCGCCAGAAATATACATGGGATAATTTGTCCGCATCATGGGACATCGGGTTCCAGAACAACCACCGGGAAGAGTGGAGTAAATTTCACACACACTACAATTCCCAGGACCCGCCGGAAAACAATCCGGATAAAGAACTCGAATTTTCACTGAATACATTCAGCTCATCCATAAAGCTGCGATCGGTTTCTGCGGGGGACTTTGAGTATACCGCAGGTTGGGATGCACAGTATCAGCAAAACCGTATCGATGGATATTCGTTTCTTTTACCGGAATACGATAGATTCACCACCGGCGTTTTTGCCCTGAGCACATGGCGTCCATCCGGACAATTCTCTTTAAGCGGCGGACTCCGTTACGACTACGGAACAATTGATATCTCTGCCTATCAGGATCCTTATCTGGAGATTTACCTTCAGGAAATGGGGTATGATAATGAACTGATTGAACAATATCAATGGCGGAGTTATCCTGTCGACCGTAATTTCGAAGATTTATCCGGCTCTCTGGGTATCGTCTGGAATCCGTCTAAAGTACATCTGGTTAAAGCGAATATCGGTCATAGCTTCCGCCTGCCGGGAGCCAATGAGTTGGCTGCAAACGGCATTCATCACGGCACTTTCCGGCATGAACAGGGAGACCCGTCATTATCCTCCGAGCGCGGCTGGCAATTAGACGCCTCCTATCTTTATGAGAATAAGAGCATATCGTTATCTGCAACAACATTCTTCAGCTGGTATAACAATTATATTTATCTGAAACCAACAGGAGAATGGTCTGTTTTACCCCACGCAGGACAGATCTACCGGTATACCGGAGCTGAAGCGGTTTTTACCGGATTAGAACTTTCTTTTGATGCGAACATTCTTCCGTTTTTTAAATATTCGCTGACGGGAGAATATGTATACACATACAACATGGATGAACATACTGCACTGAGTTTTTCTCCGCCCGCATCATTACGAAATATGGTAACGTTCGATTTCAGAAAAATTCAGATTTTCACCGAACTTCATAGTATTGCATCCCAAAACAAAGTGGCAAAAAATGAAAGCACAACCGGTGGGGCCAACCTGGTAAATCTCGGAGGAAGCATTAGTCTGCTTATCGGAAACACGAATGTCGACATTTCCCTTTCCCTGAGAAACTTATTCGACACAAAGTATTACAATCACTTAAGTTTTTACCGGAAGGTGGAAATACCCGAACCGGGACGAAATTTTCAATTATTAATTAAAGTACCATTTAAAAGTAAATTAAAATGAATACAACAAACAAATTTCTATTATCAGCAATTATTGCAATTGCATCAACTCTGGGATTTACATCATGTGATGATGATGGCGACACAACACCGCCGTCTATCAATCTTATATCACCGACAAACGGTGAAAAGATACAGATCGGGAAAGTGATTCATTTCGAAGTCGAATTATCTGATGATGAAATGTTGAAATCATATAAAGTTGAGATACACAATAATATTGAAGACCCTCATGGGCACGAAATGGCGCTGAAAGCATCCGAGGTAACGGACAAAAACTATTTTTCTTTCCAGAAAACATGGAACATCTCCGATAAAAGAAACACGACACCTCACGAACATATTGACATTCCGGAAGGTGTTACTGCCGGAGAATATCATCTGATGGTATATTGTACGGATGCCGCCGGTAACGAAAGTCACGTAGCAAGCAAAATCATCCTGACCAATGAAGAGATCGAAGATGAACATGACCACTAAGCCATAAAAACAGATGTGTCAAAAGTATTGGCTTTATACCTCTATCTGAAATTATTTCTTTAAAAAATTGACAGTCAGGGACAAATAAAACACGTACTTTTGACATATTTGGTCACAGTGCATGCAACTTTTCTTCGAAAAAAAGCATCTTAAAAAAAAAGGCTGCTTTTAGAAACCATAAAAATAAATACAATGAAAAAAGTTCTATTCGCACTATTCTGTGCCGCAACTATTTTATCATGCAGTAATGACGATGAACTGCAACTTACGAAAGTAAACGGAAAACCGAGCCGTATTGTAAAAAGTACAGATGAAAAGGCAAACATCTATTTTTCGTATCAGGGGAATCGTCTTTCCAAAATTAAGGCAATTGGTGGCTCAATCCTAAGTTATAGTTATGAAAACAATGAATTAGTTTCTGTTTCCACCTCACCGGAAGATAAACGTGTGGCGGACGGAAATGGCCAAACCAGCTTCACAAAAGAAAACAGTAATAAAATCTGTATAGAATCCTGGGGAGAACCGAGCTTTCATCTATTCCGGAAAGAAATCGAACTGGACGAAAATAACACCCCAATAAAAATAACAGATATAGGTATCTTTGACCATATAGGGCCTAAAGGAGAAATTTCTAAAATTGAGGAAGGGCAGTATTACGGCCTGTTCACATATGATCAAACAACGAAAAACCTTACCCGGTTAGTTGTTTACGACAAAACCACATCGAAAGAAATAGCGACTTATGAATATGAATACGACGACAACACCGGAGCTATTTCAAAAATAGACCTGCCTCTCTGGTTTTATGCTCACAAAGCTTATGGTAACAGGGACTACAGAACATCCTACAGCAGACTGTTCTTCAATTACTCCAATAACCTTATCAAAGAAACCGTAACCCTAACCGACAATACGCCTCAAGCCACATTCCATTACATTTATCAATACAACAAAGACAGTGCTCCCGTTTCCATACAGAAAGATGAATCCGATATGGATAAATTATCAATTACATATTAATGAAATTGGTTAGGAGTGGCAGTTCCGGTTGGTCAGGAAAAATGATAACCGACTAAATTCCCTTTGTAAACCGGAATCACTGAAAGATGATGGTTCCGGTTTACGATTCATTCATTTTGGGAAATCCACGAAATAGAATATTGGGCTGATTTATCCTGTGGAGCATCCAAAACCTTAAATTTACCTTTGATACCAAGCCCTATGCACGTTTGCTCAAAATGACAAAGTGCGATACCCATATCGATTGCAGAAAAACCATAAGCCGGTGTTTTGTAAAAATGAAGCACATTGCCGTCTAATATGACCCGCCACGATTGCTTATTATTGGCAGAAGGCCCTAACCGGACCATTTCCAACGGTTGCCGGTAAATTCCGGCCTTATCTTCTTCCAAAGGAGTAGTAAAATCTTTATCAAAAAAGAGAGCGTTGAACGGTTTGCGGGGATTCTTTTTCCGGCTTTCCGGTTTTATCAAAGATTCGATAAATCGCTTTTTATCACTCTTATAGCCTATCGGGGAAACAATTCTCAATACCTCATTTGACCTCAACTCTATCTGCTTCTTAAAATCTCCCCTGCTGAACGAACCTCCCAGCCAACATGTTCCCAAACCCAGATCCGTACAAAACAGGATAACCTGTTCAAATAAATAAGCGGCTCCCTCTTCTGCCATCGGAGCTTCTTCATAGATTAACACCAAATAATCCGATGCGCCACCGATAAACCCATACGTACCCAGTTTAACAGGCTTTTCGCCGGCAACAGTATTGATTAATTCTATCCGCACGTTCACTCCGAACGGTGCTTTGTGTTGCGCTATAAATTGCCCGATCTGACTTATCAGTTCCTCACTCAACCTCTCGCCTGTATAAGTACGGACCGATTCCCGTTTTTTAATTGCTTCAATTATTGACATATTCTGTTTCGTTTATATTACAGTCTTTCGCGCTTTACCACCGGAAGGAACAACAATATAGATCCCCATATCCAGACTGATTGTAGCTGTTTCATTTTCTTGCAGATTTAAAGTTCTGATTAAAATGCCGGATAGGGTATAAATATTTATTCTCTCCGGTTTTTCTGCATGGATATATAATTTGCCTTGCTGCGACCAGATGACAATGTTACCGGTTAGTTCCGTAAAAGGTGCATTTCCGGTTTCTGAAGGGTCGTATTCGTAGGCGCCGATATCAATAAAATCTCCAATAATCCTTACATTACCGGCAATATCAGTCTCATCTTTTTGCATCAGATCCGAACTATTCACATTGTATATCAGATCTGTGACACTCCCCTTATCCTGAATTAAACCTGCAACTTCAAAATACTTCTGGTTGTCACCGGCATCAATCAACGGACTTTCCGGTTTCAACCTGAAATTTGCTGCAGAAATATTCTGAAACAGCGGGTCAACGTTTCTATCTATATTGCCGGAAGCGGACGGATATTTATCCGGTTCATAAATGATCTCATTCCGGTTTTCATATTCACCGGACTCAAGCTGTAGTTGCTCCCGTTCACTCACAAGATGAAAATGAGTTATATTTTTGAGATCAATACTCTCTCTCGTTAAATCACCACCATTTATAAGAACACCGTTTTCTGTCTGGTATGTAAGCGATTGGGTAACACCGTCTATTCCCCCCTTCACTACAGCTTCGACGATGATCAGTCCATTATCTTCAGCCTGATATGTCGTTTCGCTTTCCGACATCCGTTCCGCAAATGACAATTGATGAGCTATAAACTTTATCGTACCATCAGAAACAAAACCAATGGAACGCATCCATTCCTGTTGTGTGTTCTGGCTTTTGATAATCAGTTCTGCCGGCCGGTCAAACAGAATGTTTGAATTAGGACCGCCTTTCATCAAAAGTACAGGATATTTTGAAGCTTCTATTCCCGGAATCGTGGGATCATATTTATATCCGCCCAGCCACATGTTACCACCCGGCCTGATATGCAGATTACCGCCTACTTCAAGCAGGCATTGTGATGGAGCATGTACATCTATATCTATAGATGAAGTCATACCGATTGTTACATCCCCATCTACAGATAAGATTTTATCCGTTGCACCCCGTTGTGCGTCTTCATAAATGATAACTCCAATCGTCGAATTCCAATTTTCCACAATATGTTTGGGCTTTGCTCCCGATAGATATTCATAAAAACCGTTGTACCTGAACGCAGCGTTCGTTTCTACAATGAAATCAAACGGATTGTCCGCATCAATAGCTCCTCCCCCGCCAATATAACGTTCTTCTCCGATTTCCAATCCGCTATATTCAACGGCTACTTCGGTTTGTCTCGGAAATGTTTCTATAATCAACGACGGGTCCGGTCCGGTTAACTTTAGCACCGCTTCCATGGTCCCGTCAGAATCATAATCTTTCCTGATATTCACATGATCACGAAAACAGATACGGTTTGCTTTCACTGCTTCTCCCATATAGGCACCTCCTTCCGGAAATGAAATATGGATATTGGAATTATCGACTAAGATACTTCCATATACATTCTCTGCAAGTTTCGGCCCTTTGTATGTAACATTCCGGTAGACCAGACCGACGCTTTCAGTAGCGGAGATATAGACATTTCCGGCTCCATTATGCCCCTGAATATTAAGACTGCGTACGGTTATGGAACAAATTGTCCCTTTACTTTCAAGGCGAATTGGTTTTGTATTGTCATAGCCGCTTACCATAAATTCCTTCAGCGTATATCCGTTTCCGTCAATCACAAGATCGGACTTAGCACGTCTCGGACAGATAACAAGATCAGAACGGTTCACCGTAATATCATTGGCAAAGATAATCTCATCGATGCTTCCGTCGTCCAACGCTTCTTTCAATTCGGAATCATTATGAACCAGCATACTTGTAACCGGCAAAACGATATTATTCCGTTTGGCCTTCGGGGAACCGATCTTACTCATATCAATCCACTGTAAACCGTAACGGCGCGTCACCTCCTGCGATAATTGCAGATTCCGGTTTACTACACCCGGGAATCCGGGATTATGGAACAAGTACGTATTATTATTGATTTTACCATATTTCGGGTCGACCGACACCTGTGCCGGCAATTGTAATTCGTCCAAACTGCTATTCCTGTCGTGAAAAGATTTGTTTATATTAACAATCAGGTTATTGTAAATCATATCCATCGGTTGCTGTAAGTCGGCTTTTCCATTGGCCATATATTCGTAATATTCATACAGTTCGGGATATGTTTCTTTCCACAATGGAGTTTTATATAAACCGGACGTATAAAACGCTGCAATGGTGGACTGACTCTGTTCGGTAAGCAAATCCATCGCGGTTTTCCCCTTATAAGAATCAAAAAACTCACCGTAATAAGGCAGTACGACATCACAATCGACAAATATATTATTGAAACAGGTCCATGGCGCAACAATCGAAATTTGTCCCGCAGAAGGATAGTTATATACTACATTATAGGAAAAATCCCTGAATGGAGCATTGTTATCATATCCTACGACCGCCCGTAATGCATGTCCGAAATAATACCCGAAACGATTATCTGCATTTGTAACATCATGAAAAAAGTTATACCGAATTTTCACTCCATCGTTCGTGTTCAGATAATTCAGATATAAAGTACCCGTATCTTCCGCCATATCACAGGGAGAATCACAAAATTCATTGTAGATAATCTCCGTATCAATGATATTTCCATTGATCGCCTGACCGAGACAGTAAAAGAAACTGTTGTTCTTAACCGTAATACCCGCCCCCTGCAACTCCAGGCCGGACCTGTATGTCGACCCGATAAGGCCGGAATATTTTATGACATTATTTTCAAAAACCATATTCCCTTTCTCACGGGTTCCCACATTTCCGGAAGCAATCCTGCAGGCATGATGTCCGGTATTCAGAAAGTTACAACCGGTAATTTTATGATTATATCCATTATCCGAAGCCGGTATCAGGTTCAGCGATGCATCAAATTCATTTTTCGTCATAGCTTCGGCATAATTACCGGTAGTAAGTGCATTATCACCCAGCCGGACGCCCCAGATTGCAAAATTCTTCATCTCACAGTTTTCAACTGTACAGTTTTGTCCTCCGCGAATAAAAAATACCGAACCTTTTGTCAACTCGAATGTAAGGCCCGAAAAAGTAAGATAAGAGGCTTCTCTGACATCTATCATGAAATTTTCATCGAAAACAGAAACCTTTACGGTTGCATCTTTCATCTCCTTAATGGGATACAGATATAATACACCCGTATTTTTATCAATATAATATTCACCCGGCCTGTCCAATTCTTCGAAAACATTCTCGAATGCCACCCTTGCCTCATCAAAAAGTCCGTAAGTAGGCATTGATTGCAGCTCAACGGTCATGGCCTGCGTATTAATTTCCTTCACCAGATTTCGTTCGTTCTCATAATGAGCACCCATCATTCCGAAAACAATGATATCGTCATGGCTTTTCCAATTTTTCATACGTGGTTCATCGATACGGAACACCGGATTTTTACCATCCCAGGCTTCTTCACCTTCAAATCCGGGAACACTTCTCCCACCATATATTTCGGTTACAGAAAGAAATGTATTATAAGGATTTTCAGTAAATATACCTGCCTTTTTATTCGGATAACGAGCTAAATATAACGCCTCATCATCCATAAAAACCTGCATCCGCCTCACAAAATAATTATTATCGAAAAATTCTTCCCGGACATGTTCTTTCAGATTATCCTCCTTCCAGAAATCTTTGCTGTAATCCAGGTCATTAAAATTAAAACCGTTCGCAAACAAATCATAACACAACACCTTATCGCGCACCTCGGGTGAAAGTCGTTCGAGCATAACAACATCTGTTACTGTCCCAAATTGATTTCCTTTGATATAGCACCCTCCCGTGAAAAGCGGCGTTTCTCCCGGATAAGCTTTATATACGATCGGCGAAGAAGCTGTTCCGGAATCTTCTTCGGTCAGATTAGTAGTTTCTGTAACATTATATGTACCTCCCCTGAAATAAACGATAATTCCACCATCCGGCAATCCGGTAGCTTTTATATTCCTGATTTTATCTCTCGCCCCGGCAATCGTCGCAAGCGGCAAATCTTTTGTCCCGGTGTTAGCGTCGTTTCCGTCAGGTGCGACATACAGAAATAATCCTGCATTATCTTCATGAGCATCGTCCTTTCGCATTATAAAGTCCGAATCTGCTGTTTCATATTGGACAAGACTGTACGAACAATTCGTACGACTGAAAATGTTATTATGGATATCATATGCGATATTTCCCCATACTACCGAATTGGAAATATCCGGCTTGGAGACGGCATTAAAAATCCCACCGCCGGTATTCCGGCTAACCGTCATATTCGCCATTACCGGAAAAGAATAATAATGATAAATCCATCCACCCTGACCGGCCGAATTATGGGTAATGACCACATTTGTCAACACGGGAAAAGAATGATAACTATACATCCCGCCACCATAAACAGCGACATTTTCCTTTATAATGACATGGTTCAGTCTGGGTGAAGAACGCATAATAAAAATGCCTCCTCCCACATCCTGCCGGAATTCTTTTCCATTCATTAAAATACTCTCATGACCATCTGCATTTCCGCCCACAATGGTAAAACCGTCCAGAAGCGCATCACAGCCATTTACAAAAACCAGCACATGATAAAGGTTTCCATGGCCCGTTTCTCCACTCAGGACAGTCGTATTTTCCGTTATACTCCTTTGGCTGATACCCGTCTCATACCCTGCAAATCCTCCATAAATCCGTATATTCTTTGAAACGACGAACGCATTATTACGATGACCGGATGTAATCACTCCCGGATTATTGATTTGCCGGTTTGGTACATAAACTCCGGCAGCAACCCAAATCTCATCCCCGTCCGAAGACTCGTTAATAACAGCCTGCAAATCACCGGATGCATTTACCCATGAACTACCGTCACCTGCAGCACCAGCCTTCACATAACTGATTTTTGCCAGTGCAAAATCTACTTGAAAAAAAAACACCAGAAACGCTCCAATGAAAAAACCAAACTGCCTCATATTACAACCGTTTTCCAACAGGCTACAATATTAAAAAAATAAAACAACAATTACAAGTCTGCAATTGAATAGTTTTTCAAAATCAATATTCGATCTTAAGATTGGTTATTTATATCAGAAACCGGCATTTATTCTGTTTTATATTTAAGTTGTTCCCATTTTTCCCGAATATTTTCTTCTCCGGCATAATAATCCAGTTGAGCATCTTTATCAAAAGTCTCGAATGTCGGAGCAATTAATAATTTATTTGAATCCGGATATTCACAAATATCACATCCGAAGAAAGTTCTGATATCTAAATAGACACATGGTTCATCGGTATGATTATATAACTGATGCGCTCCTTCCGCACCCATTTGAAAAAAAATTAAATCACCGGCGCCAACCACTTCCAAACCCTCCGGTGTCCTCAATGTTGCAGAACCGGATATGATCATAAATAATTCTTCCGCATACCTGTGAAAATGATATGCGGCGCAATACTGTCCCGGATTTAATTGCCTCAAATCAAAATTCAGATTTTGAGGTTCTACTCCTTTCTTTATTTTGGAAATATCAGAAAACAACCTGAAACCATCTATCTTATTGGGATTTTCGATGAACTCCCTTTCACTTGACTTTAATATTGTTGCCATTATATAATCGTTAAAACTATTTCTTTTTAATTTTTCACACCAAAGTAATATAGAATTGCTTTACGCTTCGCTAAGCGACCATTGGTTCGCTTTTTTAGTTAACTCGCCTTCGCTCGTTGATCTTCGGTTCATCGCCTTTAGCTAAGGTTGGCGATACATTTTTTTTCTACGCTTCGCTAAAAGACCTTCGGTTCAAGTTCATTTCATATTCTCCAAAACAACAATAATTTCGTTATCTGTTAATAGCATTCATCATTTAGCAATCGGACATCCCCAACCGTCATAATTACCATCGTTTTCATTGGCAAGAACAATCAATTCCCAAACATAATCGTTTACACGACTCCATACGGTGTTATCCTGTCTCGATATATTTAATTGATAAGGGTATGTTTTATCATCATCCAGCTTCGTATTGGACAGCACTTTATAACCCGTCTCCTCAACTTTCCGAATATAATTTTCCATATCACCCGCTGTCTTAAAATAGATCCAATGATCTACTTCCCGTTCTTTTTCAGGATCATTTCCATGTTCTTCCAGAGACATCAACACCCTTTGGTTCTGAATTGTCTGATACTCATATTCCGAGGGATAAAGAAAATTGAAATAGTCATCCCAGCTTACATCTTCTTTAAAATCGGTTGCATACTTATAATCCGCATGTGCTTTCATTACAGAGTTAATAATTTCTTCATAACCTTCAACACTTTTCGAATAAAGGTAGAGGTCAAATACTCCATTCGTTTTTACAGCTCCTGCCATGATTACACCTTTTTTCATCAGAGCATCTAATATATCATCTTCGATTTGACAGATTTTAGGGTATTCTTCTCTTGTAGTAAACCCATTTTCATCCGGATCTAATAATTTTACAGAAAACCAGGTTCTGTATTTATAATCTTCAATCGGAGCAATCTCATTTAGTGACAGATTTAGTCTGACACTAGCCTGACAACTATCTACCAAACAAAAATATACCGCCCAATCTTGTTTTACTTCAACAGGCACCTCTTTTTTCTTATTAAATAAATTCTTAAACATTGTTTCTGATTTTATGAATTAAACAATATAACTTCTCTTTCACATTTTTCCATATACGTTATCCTTATTTCAACTGTTCCAGAATGGCAGGGTCTTTTATCTTTTCATCCTCCGCAAGCAAAATAATCTTTGACATGATCTCCGCAGTACGCGGATCTTCATCTGCAAATGGCAGGAAGATACGTCCGCGATGCTGACTTTGTACGGCAAGAATATTAACTGCGCCTTTACCCATCTTTTGTACGATTCCGCTGCCTAGATGCACGGTGTATTCCCCGAGTGATCCTTTGATTGTCGCAAAGCGGTCTTTAACCGTTACATTTTTAATCTGTAGCAATGCCAGCAGTTCTTTTACAATGACAGTCCTCATCTCGACAGTGGAGTGGCTGGCTTCCGGATCGACACCACCCACATGAGCTATACTGACTACCAGATCTATATCACGCATCACCTCTGAGAAAATTACCGGAGGTATCCTATCTAACGGTAGCGGTTCGCGTGTCTTACGATTGAAAAACCGTACGGTTTCCAATGTCGGCGATTCGGTGTCGGCCGGCGAAAACCAGTCGGCTGCAGCATACATCGTTGCAATAATATTCTCTTTATGATAAACACGCTGTAATCCTTCTTCATAATCGACGGTCCAACCCCGCCCTTTCAAAAGCGCAACCGTTTTCTGGGGTTGTACCTGATGACCCGCATACCGGCGGGAAATCGTTTTTTCACTCTTTTCGTCCGCATTCACAAGATACAATTCCCGAAAAATTTGCTTAAAGGGCTGCACCAAGCGATTTTCAAAGGCATAACGCTGGCAATTAATCCACTCACCTGATTGATACAGGTCATAAGGATGTGCAATACTCACCTGTGCATTTTCCGGAAGATCCGCCAATTCACAGTAAGCCCCAATACGTCCGTCGGACACAAAAAGCAATTTCTGCAAGAAAGGAGCTATAACAGGATGATTCATCAATTGCGTCACCTCTCCGAATTCAAACAGATCACGTTTCACCATCGATTGTTCAAGGCTTTCCTTCGCACGCTTATGTTGTGCTTTCAATGATGAAACGATTCCTTTGCATTCAGCAACGTAAGCATCCTTTTTCAGTTTTGCCGGAATCGAAGACAATCTTTTCCCATCTTTTTCACAAACGAGCCCGGCAATTCCGTCTTCACTTATTTCAATGAAAACCTGCACTCCTTCACATTCCTTCGGCTTAAAATAATCGGTTAATTGTTGCATTTTCAACGTCTCCATACGCCATCCGAACCGAAGTGCATCATTAAAGCCCGCATTACGCGCCAGATTCTCAAGAGCAATCGTTGAAGCCTTCCCCTCACTCTCACGACGCTGTGCGCCAAACGTTTTACTTTCTTTCAGAAATTCCTGAATAAACTCATAACGCTCCAGCATATCTTTCTGTTTATTTTTTTCCAAAGGAACAAGTGAATAAGCGAGCAGTTTATCTTTGTTCCGCTTATCTTTAATTTCCTTTTTCAGACTTTTCATGTCAAGTTTTCCAAGGGTGGCATCTGCAAAAAGTTGTGCCCGGCGGTGATTGCCTCCCTCCGTAAGATATTTGGCACAATCATATAATATATCGAACCGTTCGGCACCCAATGTCTGATAAGCCTCTTTGAACCATTCGATATCAAAAGCCCCATCGTTAAAATCCTGCGGAGATATAGGCGAATAGCGGGCGACTTCAGTTTCCTTTTCAGCCGAAAATTGTTGATTTATATGTGCATGAAAATACCATGCAGCGCTCTGCAGGCCGGGCCAGCCAAGATAATCACCTGCAATATTCAACCAGGAAGGTGTATACATCGCAGCTTCAAGCAGACGTTTATCATTAATTTTTCCGTCAAGGGCCACACGAAGCGTATCGGCATTATCGGAAGGTTTCGGAGAACTGGCTTTCAGTAAACTTGAAAGTACCGCTTTCTTGGTTGTATCATTATCATAAATATAGCCCCGAACAAACGTATCCTTACCCATTGCGATCAGAATTTTAGCAAAATTTTCAGCACCTTCATGCCAGCGGATACTGTTTGCCAGTTCGCTCACTTCCGTTTTACTATCTCCCCGCTTTAGTTCTATCTCAATCACGCGGGCCGCCACATCATCTGCGACTGTTTTAAGAATCGGATATTTTTGAACGGATTCTTTATCTCTTTTATAAGTGACTTTTCCTGAATATCCGGATAAATATCGTGTATCAGAAAGAAAAAAAGTTCTGTAAAGAGCATCTATTTTCAAAATGCCAAGTTCGACTGCCCGCGCCACATCATCCACTTCCAATCCTTTATACGTAATCCCGCTCAGGCGTCCCAATTCATAGCAGATACTGACATATTTCGCAAAATGCTCGTCCTGCCTAACAGCATGAGAGAGTTCTGTCATAAAAAAACAAACCTCACTGGTATCGGCAAATATCTCAGGTTCCCTGTGATAATAACTGTTCGTTTCCTCCTCTATCGGTTTCGTCCAGTCGGTTTCAGGTAATTGTTGCATCAGGTCTGTTATTGCTCCTGAAAGCACTTCAAAACGTTCTTTTTCGGAATATTCAACCCAGAGCAGATCAATGATATTCAAGGCTAAAACTCCATATTCCTTCTTCGCAAAATACCTGGCCAACTTATCCCCGTCTTTTACATTAAAATGTTTTTCAATGATCTTAACAACCCATTTCAGATAATCCGGCTCATAGTAATCATCATAATCTTTCACATCATCAAGAAACATAAACAAGGCGATCTCCTCATAAGTCACCTTGTTGTCTTTTATCCATCCGCGCCAGACATCCTGAAGAACAAAATCATCAAGCCTTGTCTCATAAATATTATCGTCACGATTTACATCAGCTCTGAAACGAAGCCACTGTTGTGCTCCCAAAGTAATATCCTCTATACTATTATCCCAATTCTGAATCTGATACGTATAATCTCTGTTCACATGAATCCGATTACACATATCATCAAAAATTTTCATCATGCGCTTAATATCAAAATCAAAAATAGATTTCAATGTATGTTTTTTATCGGCTTTCAATGGCTCAAAATCAGGGTGATAAGAAGCATCATACAGTCCGAATCCGTTTTCTTTGTTATACTTAGGCGCTTCACTTGCAAGAGCATCGATTAAAACCTGCTCCTTGTCGGTGACCTTGGGCATGAGTTCCAGTAATACAGGAATATCTTTCTTATTAAGAATGTCCTTTTCAAGAAGCCGGGTCATCATATCCAATCCGGCCAATCGTTTATTTTCCAGTTTATCAGCCAGAAGCACTTTCACTGCATCCAACGAACGCCCGGAGGACATTGACAATAATATATCGACTGCATTCTGACGCAAATCGCCTGTTTTGAGCGCCAGTAACATGATGATAAGTTGCGATTCTTCTTCCGTTATTTCCAATTTTCTGATATTCTTCAAAGCCTGCGAGCGTACAGGCATACTCTTGTCACTAAGAGAAGCGAATAGAAACGCACGTTCCTTGACATTTTGGGGTTCGTCCAGAAAATACTGAATAAATTTCACTCGGTTATCCGAATCACATAACCCCATGTTATCAATCAGTTTATCTGTCTTTACGGAATCAAAATCATAACCTGCCAGAGTCAGTAATCTTGTAAAAATATCCCCTTCTGATAATGAAGCCGTACACCAGTCAAACGGTTTTCCTGTTGAATTATAACCATTTTTCGGAATCAACGAAAGTATCCTCAGCAATTTATCAAAATGATCATCCCGGAGTTTCTTGTCGCCGATATAATGTATTTCCCTGCATTTTTCAATAAAATCGTTCCTCTCATAAACCCATCCGTAGCTAACCGGATAGTTTATTATCACCAGACTAAGAATATCCAAATCCGTTTCTTCCAGGTAGCCGGATGCAATTTTAAATTGAAGAGCATTATTTTCAAGTTGATGAACAAAGTACAATGCAACCAGTTTCCGGAACTTCTCTCCCTTCATTAAATCATTGATAAGCGGCAACACATCATTCATCTCATAGACGGAAGTTGCCCAAAGAGCCGTATATATTTCTATAACATCTTTACTTTTTACAGCTTCACTACAAACTTTTTTATCTGTAAGGCAAGTATAACCAAGTTTTGCAAGTTTATTTATCACCCGCTTATCTTCCACTTGTTCATCAAGTCCCATCCATACACAAACAGCGCGGACTGCCGACGAATAACGCAACAGATCGTTATCCAACACAAGCTTAAGGATATAAAGGAAGAATTCAACACGCCCGTTATCACCATTCTCCAGAATGGACTGCCGCAATCCTTCCTGCAATTTAGCGGCGAGCAACATCTTGCCCAAAAGTTCGTGGAGTTCCCTGTTGCTGCTCTTTATAATACCATTGATGATCCTGTCATCCAGCATACGGGTATTATTATCTCCCAGACATATATCTTTAATAGCTTCAATGACATCCTGATTGCCTTCATCAATATACACCGCCAGAAAATCCCCATAGACACTCCATGCAAGCGTATCCGGCTTATTGTCATCATCCGGTGAAGACAGATCTTTTACTATATCAAACATTTCCCACGGAAAGAAAACCGTCTCAACCAGATTGAACATACGTTCCATATAGGGCTCTACCGATTGCGTACGAAACGAACGGCGGTAACTCGAAGGCGAATGTACATAATTCGTCATACGTTCCGCAACCTTTCCGGCCAGAGCGGCAATTTCCTTTCCATGTACAGCTTCAAACAGCTGCCTCGGACCATTATTGTAAACCTCGTCCAGTGTCCGGGGAGAACCGGCATCCAGTTCGCTTTTCAACGCCTCTTTTTTCCGGTATGATTGTGAATAATGACTTTCCTGATAAGTAAGAAGGGCTTTAGAAATAACTCCTGCACGCCCCGTAAGCTTTTTCATTCTTTTGACGATTTCTTCCTTTTGTGTATTCATATATGTGTTTAATATGCGATTAAAATGATAAATCAATTAAAATATCTTGTAAAAAATCGATTCTTCCTGCCTACAATAATCAATAGCTCAGAATCTTCTTCCGGCCAACATCGTAAGCCGTATAAATGTCAAAACATCCCCCTCCTTCAATTCAAATGAAGTATCGCCGGTGATTTCCGTTTCGTTGACAAGAACACGATAAAGTCCGTCCTTAAAACATTGGAGTGCATTATCAACAGCTTGTTGTTCATCCTGTTGTCTCTCATTTTTACGATCATTGAAACTCACTTTACCAATGTGTAAAGCATCTTCATATTCCTGCTGTGTGAGATACTGAAAAAACGGCGCATCAATCGTTTTTGTATTATACTCCCGTACATTTTCGACAACCAGGTGTGTAATTAATCTTTCAACGGATTCGATTCCTTCCGGAATGGTTTTACCCTGCAGCTCAAACATCGATTTTCGTTTTCCTGCAGCTTTTACACGGATTTGAATATTCATAAAACAACTCTTTTATCATGATTTCAAAAACAAAACATATAAAAATCAGGATCTTTATTCAAATCCTGATTTTTACTTTCATTATGGATGACATTTTTCCCTGTTTTCCATAAAAGGAGCTCATTATACCTCTACTAAAAATGGCAAACAGCCATTTTTGCTTCAAAGAAATAAGATCTGATTATTTACAAACTTAAATGTAAAATCGGATAATCTTTACCCATAGAATCTTTTTCCGACCGGGCAACAATCCGGAAACCAAATTTTTCATAAAATCCCAAAGCCTGTTTATTTTGTTCATTTACGTCCAGCTTCTTTACACTCACCTTTTGAACGGCATAAGTTAAAAGGATTTTCCCGAAACCTTTTCCCCTTGAACTTTCGGAAATAAACAACATTTCAAGATTTTCTCCGGATATACCCATAAAGCCGACGATTTTCTCTCCCTGGCGAAGAACATATAAATCTACATTCGGCAAAAAATCTGTCGGTATTATCCTTTTGAATAATTCAAAATCTTCGGGTTTCAGAAAATCGTGCGTAGCCCTTACGGCACTTTCCCAAACATCCATTATTTCCGGGTAATCATCCGGACCGGCATTCTCTATTGTGAAATCCCCATCCGAATCTTGTATTCCTTTTCTAAACATAATCGTATCTTTAATTAAGCATTATACCAGCCTCGTATATTGGTTTATTATAATTCTGCCAATTTCGATTTTCATCAATCAGCCACATTCTTTATAAAATATTATAAAAAGGGCATTTATAAAACAAGGCAAATAAATTATTCACAATTATTCTTGTCTTTACTCCGTTTATATTTCTTCTTATGACCTTTAGATTCTTTCTTTTTTTTAGAATTAGCAGCTTTGATAGTATTATCACAATCAACTGAATCTGTGCCGATTATTTTTGAAGATGGAAATGTCCTTCCATTATCGATTTCCCTTGAGTTCCTCCTGCCCGAACCGGTTTTTCTGTTATTAATAACAATCATACCGCCAAAAAGCTGAATATGCATCACTCCGTTTGAACCGGTTCTTTCATTATCAAGAACAGTACTTTCTTCACTTTTATCATCTGTCCATAACCTGTCCGAAGCGGTTCTTTTATTGTCAATAATAGTCGAGTGTGTGCCATTCGGATTAATAATGACATTTTCATGCACAGTCGAGTGTGTTCCATCCGGATTGATAATGACATTTTCATGTATAGTCGAGAGTGTACCATCCGAATTGATGATCGAATTTTCATGCACAACCGAATGCGTGCCATCCGGATTGATGATTACGGATTGAGCTACAGCATAAAAATTAAAGAAAAAAGAGAGAATTACGATAATCGAAAACTTTTCCATAACTTCTATTATTTTAATTAACAATGGCTGACCCGCTAAGATTTTTATTCTTTTTATCTAAATGATTAACCATGACAAAAACAAGGGCAAGTTATAGAAAGATTATCGCTCTACAAAAAAGAATGTGTTAATTCTGGTATATAAACATAAAAATGACGCATGACTATCTTATCAAACTATATCCATATTTAAAAGTACAAAGCTCACTCTATTCCTAACACTATCCCGGGGTACATCAATTGTGTCGTAACCATATTTTTCATATATTATTTTCATTTTGTGATAAGTCATTTCGGCCTCTTCCCAATCCTGTTTTCTCTCACTGTCTGTCGCATATATTTCAAACCATGGAGGTAAAATGAATACCCTTTTGTTATAGAGCTTTTTTGCATATTCATCCATCTCCGCGGATATTCCGTTCCCGATCATATCCGAATAACATATCGTATCTAATATTCCCCTGTCAAAAAAAATGATGTTTTCGTTTTCCGCATTTTCTATATAACTTTCTACAGAACCTTTCAACATCAATTTTGTATATAATCCGGTATCTCCCCAAGGTAAAGCATTTCCACCCATTTCCTGTTGTTCCTTAATAACTTTTCGCGCAACCTCCGGTACAACAGAAAAGCCTTCTTTCTCCATCGCATCCAGTAAGGTTGTCTTACCAACCCCCGGTCCGCCGGTTATAACATAAAAATTTCTTTTTTCAAAAATATTCTGCCCCAAACAATTTTTATTTTTTTGTAAAATTATTCAATCTTGCCATCTTTATTTACAACAGGTGATGTTTACTTAATCGAAGTCATAAGGATAATCAATATTTTCCATGTCTCTGGCCAGTTGTTCCCAATCATCAATTTCGTCAACGATCGATAAAACCATTTCTTTTGTTAATGTTTTTCCTTTATATATCCGGGTTACTGTTTCCTGTGGAATACCGTTCTCTTTATAACTATCATCATAATAATCCATTGCCCAATCAATATAAGTCTGAGGGTTTCCATCAAAGATATAAAGCAGATCGCCTGAACCGTCTTCAAAATTTTCGATCTGACCTATTTGCCAGTTATTCAATCCGACTGTCCATATACAAAAAGTAGTACCAATGGTTGATACAGGTTCACCATAAACAAACTCCTCAAATAATTTGGGTAACCTTTTCGTTAATTTCTCTTTTGAAGGTGATTTTTTTTCAGAATCATATAATTCATGGGAAAAACCGTTAATCACACAACCTTCATCCCGAAATAAAATCAACAAATGATCGCCTTCACCATTCTGCATTTCAAAAAGAGCTTCATTTTCTCCCCATTCTTGATTATAAGAATAGTAACGATATTCCCATTCCTGAGAAAGAATTGCATCTAAAACAGAAATAGACTTACAAATATTCCGCAAAGTGTCCTTGTTCGGTAACGAGTTCAAATTGTTTGTAGAAATCATGTCTCATTTTTTTTGATTATATATTATTCTAAAGCCACATCTGACCACAAATTTATATAAATAAAATCTTATTTTTAACGTTTTCCGTTGTTTTTTTCAATAACTACTTTTTAGCGTCGGCAATTCATCTATTTGGTCCTTCACATAAAAAACCATGCACGTAAACTCTAATCAAGCAACGTGCATGGCGGCGAATTTACAGAATAAAATCAGTATTCAAACATTCGGTCGGCTTTTTCTACTAATTCATACCTTTCACGGTCTCAACAAGGCGGGCAAATTCACGTCTGTATCCCTGTTCGTCTTCGCCAAATGATTTTTTGGCAATCGCTATTACTTTATCATATGTTCCGGCACCTTTATATTCCGAATTACGTAATACCTGTCCGAACATCGCCACTGCAGAAGCAAAACGAAAATCGTCAGATACATGATCCGATTTATCATCAATAAGAGGATATTCAAGCTTACTGCTCACATCTTCATTGGGTAATTTATAACGCATCTTTACGGTAAGCAATTCTTTCGAACCGGAAGCATTCCGGTTCTCCGGCGTCTGATATTTCAATGGATCAACACTTCCTCCCTGCTCAAACTTAACCCCCAAAGGAACAACTTCATACAATGCGGTAACCGTATGTCCGGCCCCCATTTCACCGGCATCTTTCGTATCATCATTAAAGTCTTCATCTCTTAGCATACGGCTTTCATAGCCTATCAAACGATAAGCTTGTGCATATGCGGGATTAAATTCTACCTGCAACTTAACGTCTTTGGCTACCGTATAAATCGTCCCGCCAAATTCATTAACTAAAATCTTATTTGCTTCCTGCAGATTATCTATATATGCATGGTTTCCGTTTCCTTTTTCCGCCAACACCTGCATTCTGTTATCTTTATAATTACCCATTCCATACCCCAGAATTGTCAAAAAAACACCTGATTTACGTTCGTTTTCTATCAGTTTTTCCAATCCTTCTTTTGATGATATGCCAACATTAAAATCACCGTCTGTACAAAGAATGATACGATTATTTCCACCTTTTATAAAATTATTTTTGGCTATTTTATAAGCAAGTTGAATCCCGGCACCACCTGCTGTCGATCCTCCTGCAGACAAATTATCGAGGGCTTCGCGTATTTTTTGCTTGTTCCTGCCGGAAGTGGAAGGCAGTACCTCACCGGCAGAACCGGCATAAACGACAATTGCAACACGGTCTTTTCCACGCAGATTGTTCACCAGCAATTTTAGTGACGACTTAACCAATTCAAGGCGGGTCGGCCCCTCCATGGATCCTGAAACATCTATCAAAAATACAAGATTAGAAGCCGGTAATTTATCGTCGGCAATTTCTTTTGCTTTAAGACCGATACGAACAAGACGATGTTTTTCATTCCATGGACACATTCCTACTTCAGCTGATATTTTCACCGGCTCTTTCCCTTCCGGCACCTCGTAATCATATGTGAAATAATTTATTAACTCTTCAGTACGAAGAGCATTTGCCGGCGGAAATTGACCCTGATTGATAAACCGACGCATGTTGCTGTACGAAGCAGCATCCACATCAATGGAAAAAGTTGAAAGCGGGGCTTTGGAGACAAGTTTAAACGCATTCTCCCGTATAGGGTTGTACTCTTCATTCGTATTTCTTGCAGCTACAGGGGGTATAGACTTATTTGCCTGTGCCTGTGAAGCATAATCTTCACTCGAGAGGATTTCATAATTCGAAACATCAGCCTCATCTTCCACAATATTTATGATTTCAGGTATTGTGGCATCATCCATTGTTCTCGGAGAATGTTGCATTTGTTGTCTGGCAGGCTCTGCCTGATGTGTCGATTCAATCTCCTCTTCATTAATTATCATAGCTATTCCAGGGTCCGGATTTTCTTTCTTTTTTGTGCTACAGCCCCAGAGTGTAACCAACACTGTCATCACCAAAAATAATACCACGAAATTTGTTTTACTCGCCTTCATAACTTTATACTTTTACCGGTTAATATTCACCTCATAGATGATACATGATAACCCAATTTCATATAAAGATTCTACAAAAAAGATCAAAAAATACAAATTGACGATTCTAAAACTGGAACTTGATGGTCTGTTGTATTGAAGTGTTCTTATCTTTCGCTGTATTACGATTCATCTTTTCTTTCATTAGCTTAGAATAACTACCAGATAACTCATATTTTGCCTTCAGTTCATTTACCATTTTATATAATCCTTCTTTATATGAACTCCCGGCGCCTCCTTTTTTATAAAGGTTTTTCAATGGCTCAAAAAGATCCGGGAAGTCTTTTTCTATAAAATCAAAAAAAACATTTCGGGTCTTCCCTCTCAGATACATCACCCCGGGTAATACATACCCGACATTGCTATCTTTTGCATTAGAATACAATTCTTCCA
>JAITVS010000237.1 GCA_031285685.1 Tannerella sp. | reverse complement strand
CGACCTCGTGCGGTGAGCCGTTTCGCCAGTGGAGACAGCGTCAAAATCTATG
This sequence comes from Tannerella sp., assembly GCA_031285685.1. Taxonomy (GTDB): domain Bacteria; phylum Bacteroidota; class Bacteroidia; order Bacteroidales; family Tannerellaceae; genus Tannerella. Next base: position 6,219 of record JAITVS010000237.1, on the reverse strand, counting down.
CTGTTTGAAAACACCGTTTAAGTGAGAGCAGCATCAAGCTTGCTTGAATGTTGTCGAACGTAGGTGTTTCATCGTAGATAAACGAAGCGAGTTACATAGATTTTAGCTGTCGGAACGTCCGGCGAAACGATGCGAAGCGCACGAAGTCTTGCCTTTTTGGTTCTTTTGTGGTAAGACAAAAGAACAACCCGCAAATGTCAGACGTAGAAATGGTTTTGCCTTACGGCAATGATGAAGAGAAGGGTTCGCAGGTACGACGTATGTTCGACAAGATCGCACGTCATTATGACCGTATGAACCGTATCATGTCCATCGGCTTCGATAAAAGCTGGCGCCACCGGGGGATCGCCCTGTTGAAGCCTTACGAACCGAAAAATATTCTGGATATAGCTTCCGGTACCGGAGACCTTGCGATTATGATGCAGAAAAAACTCAAACCGGATCAGGTGACCGGTGCTGACCTGTCAGAGGAAATGATGGCTATAGGCCGCCATAAAGCGGGCAGGGCAGGGGTGGCGGATCATGTGACCTTTGAATATCAGGACTGTATGTCGCTTACATACCCTGACAATTCGTTTGATGCAGTCACTGCTGCTTTCGGAGTCCGTAATTTTGAAAACCTTGAACGGGGATTAGCTGAAATGTACCGTGTTCTGAAACCCGGAGGACATGTCATGATACTCGAATTATCCACACCGAAATGGTTTCCAATGAATATGTTTTACCGGATCTATTCGTCCATAGGAATTCCGGTTCTCGGCAAACTGATCAGTCTGGACAAACAGGCTTACCAATACCTTCCGGCATCCATCAAAGCGATGCCTCAGGGAAACGAAATGACGGCGTTGCTTACAAAACAGGGATTTAAAGAAACATCATTCCGGACGTATACCGGTGGTGTTTGTTCGGTATATTATGGTGTTAAGAATTAATTATTGTATGTATGAAAAAGAAATACGGATTGATCGGCTACCCTTTGGGGCATTCATTCTCGAAAGAATTTTTTAATAATAAATTTTTGTCGGAACAGATTGATGCAGAGTATATTAATTTTGAAATCAAAGATGTAAAGGAATTAAAATATGTGCTGCGTGAAAATCCGGAACTATGCGGACTCAACGTGACTCTACCCTATAAAATGGATGTGATCCCATTGCTGGATAGCATATCCGATAATGCCCGGAACATCGGAGCCGTCAACGTTATCAAATTCAAAAAGAGCGGTCTGTTCGGCAAGATTCATCTGGAAGGACATAATTCGGATATTACCGGCTTCAAACAATCGATTGAACCGATGTTGAACAACACACACCGGAAAGCGCTTATACTTGGCACGGGAGGCGCTTCGAAAGCCGTATTTCACGGGCTCAAACAACTGGGGCTCGACTCCGTATTCGTGTCGCGTACACAGAAAGAAGAGTTCGGTATCACTTACGATGAGATCACGCAGAACACGATAGAAAATTATACGGTCATCGTCAATACCACTCCTTTAGGAATGTACCCTAAAGCAGATACCTGTCCGGATATACCTTACCAATACCTGACTCCCAATCACATACTTTATGATTTAATCTACAATCCCGACGAGACCCTGTTTATGAAAAAAGGAAAAGAATACGGCGCCGTCGTAAAAAACGGGCTCGAAATGCTCTTACTGCAAGCCTTTATCTCATGGGAAATATGGAACGGCTAAATGCTGACTTACCGGAGTCTTTCCAGTGAGCGGACCAACGTCTCATCGGCTCCGATGTTACGGATAGCCAGATACAGGAGGATCAGAGCGATAACAGGAAAGGACGCCCAGAAGCGCGGACTTATACGAACAAGGATCTCCGATAATTCGGGAGAATTACTGATCTGCCATAGATAAAAGCCGGACAAAGCACAGAAACCGATCGTCAGCAAGGCGTTAAACACACACATACGCATTTGCAACACACGCTTTTTGTACATAAATATAATGGCAAATGATAATAGTATGATAATGGCAGCGATCGCCATAAGCGCCCATGTCGGATAAACCAGTTCCGGTGGCTGTGTCGTTGTCGAAACTCCCGCTACCCCGAATGTATATAAAACTTCGCTCGTTTGCACGACAGCCAGCGGGAGAAACATCAGGGCAATAAACAAACCCGCCACAATTAACAGGTAGACTGTCTGTATGCGTTGTATCATAGATTATAAAGTTTTATGGAGAATTTTTATCTGGAGATCTTATTCCTGGATATCCTTCTTGGCCGGATTTTTCCAGTATATTTCTCCGTCTTCGTATTCTTTTGTCGCGATAAGAGTCGGTTTCGGCAGCTTTTCGTAATAACGTGATATTTCTATCTGCTCACGGTTTTCGAACACTTCCTCCAGATTGTCATTGTATGAAGCAAACTCCTGTAATTTTTTATCAAGGTCATGCTTCATATCCGCAGAAATCTGGTTCGAGCGTTTTCCGATAATAGCTACCGATTCATAAATATTACCGGTATCCTCCCACATTTTACTCATATCACGTGAAACAGTGTTCGTCGGAGCTTTTGATTTACGATAATCCATATTTTTAAAATATATATTTAATAATTCTTTTCTATTTTATTGTTTGCGAAATCGAAAAATTTCGATACTTGTTTTACATATTTTCCTTCCGGAAATTCATTCATGTAATTATAATATTCGTCGACTACATCGCGGTAACGTCCCTGCAAGCGTTCGTCTATACTGACAATGGCCAGTTCATACTTTGAACTGATCATCAGATAGACCAGATCCTCCCGGTATTTCGTATCCGGATAACTCTTCAGCGCATTATCGGCTGTAATAACGCAAGCCCTGTAATTATTCCCCATGTATGTTCCGAGGTTATAATATAGCTTAGCCGCAAGGTATTCCTTATAGGCCAGTTTTTCCTGAAGTTCGAATAAGATATTCTGGGCTTCTTTCGCACGTTCACTCTGCGGATAATACTCCAGATACAATAAAAACTGGCTGATGGATTCATATGTCTGCGTCTGGTCCAGACGGGGATCAGGCGAGTCGAGATACAAACCGTAAGCGCCGTAATACCGTGCCAGTTCGGCAAATTCACCTTTCGGGTAGGTATTGTAATATGTTTTGAAATATTCGGACGCCGTCATATAATCTTTTTGTCCGTAGTAACTCTGGGCGAGCAGGTATAATGATTCCTCCGCCTCTGTACGTCCCCGGAAATACTGCACGAGTTCTTCCAGCAATGTAGCCGATTTTACGTATTTTTTCTGATTATAATACTTCTTGGCATACGAATACTTCAGGTCCGCATCCTGGCTTTTCAGCAATTTGTTATATTCTCCGCACGAAGAAAATAACGTCATCATCACACATATTAACAGTACAGCTTTTTTCATGTACATATTTTAAATTTTTACACTAAGGTTGCATGGAACTCTCATTTCACGTTAAACCTGTTTTTGCGTGCAAAGTTAACATTTCTATCCGAACTATCTGCAATTAAAACGTTAATAATTATAACTTATACAGGTCGCTTGCCGCTAAAAGCTCTAATTGATTGGCTTTTAATACTTCCATGCACAATTCCAGATTGTCCGGACGAATGATCACATTTGCCGATTCGCCTTCCGAAAAAGCATACATATATTCTATAAATATACCCGCATTAGTGATAAAATCCATTGCGCGTCCGAGCGCTCCGGGTTTATTGGGGCAATGCAGGCAGATCACATCGGCTTCGGTTACCGCATATTTATGATTGCGTAATACATCGATCGCTTTATCCGTATCCGATACGATCAACCGCAATATTCCGAAGTCGGAATTTTCCGAAACGGTAAATGCCGTCATATTGATACCTTCTTCACCCAGCAGCTTAGCCACCTCAGTGAAACGTCCTCTCTTGTTTTCCAGAAAAATTGATAATTGTTTTGTTAACATAGTCTGTTTTTGTTTTAAAGTTTCTCTTATTCTTTTGCCTTGATGCAAAAGAATCAAAAAATCAAGACTTCGTGTGCTTCGCATCGTTTCGCCGGACGTTCCGACAGCTAAAATCTATGTAACTCGCTTCGCTCAGACAGCATAGATTTTTGACGCTGTCTGCACTGGCGAAACGGCTCACCGCACGAGGTCGGTCTTAGTACTGACACTCAGGGAGTGGAGCTCCACTCCACTTCGCTTCTACCCAAAGTCAATAATGCATTTTCGCTCCAAACCCGGTACCGCTCAATGCATCAAATCAATTTTCGATTATCGATGACGTGCTTGGCTTTTCCCTGACTGCGTTCGATGCTTCGGGGTTCTACAATTTTAACATCCGGCTGCAGACCGATAACACTATGCAGATGTGATGCAATCTTCTTTTTCAGGGCAAGCATTTTATTCATCTCGTCCGAATAATATTCCTGACGAAGCTCTACCTGAATCCGGAATGTATCTACATTATCCACGCGATCAACGATTATCATATAATAAGGTTCGAATTCCGGAAGTTCGAGTATAACCGACTCGACCTGAGACGGGAAAACGTTGACGCCGCGTATGATAAGCATATCGTCACTTCGTCCGAGTATACGACTCATGCGTACTGCCGTACGGCCGCAGGAGCATTTTTCGTAATGAAGTGATGTGAGGTCCCGCGTACGATAACGGATCATCGGCATCCCTTCTTTTGTGAGCGTGGTGAAGACAAGCTCTCCCTGTTGTCCCGGCTCCACCGGTTCCAATGTATTCGGATCCACAATTTCCGGGAAAAAGTGATCTTCCCACAAATGTGTTCCGTTCTGGCATTCGCATTCTCCTCCGACTCCCGGACCGCAAATTTCCGTGAGCCCGTAGATATCATAAGCTTTTATTCTCAGCTTTTCCTCCAGTTCCTTACGCATATTGTCCGTCCATGGCTCTGCACCGAACACTCCCACACGCAGTTTAAATTCTTCGATCGGAATACCGCATTCGTGTATGGTTTCAGCCAGATAAAGAGCATACGATGGTGTACAGGCCAGGGCGTTCGCCCCGAAATCATGCATCAGTTGTATCTGTTTCTGCGTGTTTCCGCTACTCATCGGAATAACCGTACCCCCGATATTCTCCGTACCGGAATGCGCACCCAGTCCGCCGGTAAATAATCCGTAACCGTACGACACCTGGATAATATCATTCTTTGACAATCCGTACGCCGTCAGACAACGCGCCACCGCTTCACTCCACATAGACAGATCTCCGCGTGTATATCCTACCACAATCGGTTTGCCGGTAGTGCCTGAAGAGGCGTGCAGGCGGACAATCTCCGACATCGGCGTCGCCATTAATCCGAAAGGATAGTTATCCCTCAGATCCTGTTTGACGGTAAACGGCAACTTCGCGATATCGTCAATAGACTGTATATCATCAGGAGTGATATCCGCTTCCTGCATTTTTTTACGATAGAACGGCGTGTTATGATATACACGCTCAACAACTCTCTTTAATCTTATAGACTGTATTTTACGCATTTCATCACGCGACATACATTCCATCGTTTCATTCCAAATCATCTTCTGCTATATTATTAATGTATAAAACCTTCTGCAAATGTAGTAAAAACAATTGACAATTGACAACACCCCTTGATATCAAAAATAAAAAAAGTACCAACTTGCTGTCTTTTTCGCTAAGCGACGGTTAGTTCGCGAAGAAAAATAAATTGACAATTAAAGTGAAGCGAAGTGGAGCTCGCTCCCTGAGCGTCAGTATTAAGACTGACCTCGTGCGGTGAGCCGTTTCGTCAGTGCAGACAGCGTCAAAAATCTATGCTGTCTGAGCGAAGCGAGTTACATAGATTTTAGCTGTCGGAACGTCCGGCGAAACGATGCGAAGCGCACGAAGTCTTGATCTTTGCTTCTTTGCATCAAGGCAAAGAAGAATACTCCGGTATCTCCGGAACAAACCGGTATTGCATCGTCCGGTAATCCAGGTTGCAGCAATAATGCAAAAGTCCGTTGCTGACAATGAGGTAGGGGACTTTCAGGGCGGAATTATAGCGTGATATCTGGTCGAAAACCTCTCCGGTAATATTGACTCCGGGAGCTTTATACTCAATGATCACCAATGGATTCAGATAGTTGTCGTAAACAACGGTGTCGCACCGTTTGGAAGTGGTATTTACATGAATGCAGACTTCATTGGCTATACGTTCCGGCGGATAAGACCGGACGGTTATCAGAAAATGAACGAAATGCTGTCTGACCCACTCTTCGG
>JAITVS010000215.1 GCA_031285685.1 Tannerella sp. | reverse complement strand
AAACAATATTTTATTGAAGCAAACCAAACGTTTATACATATCACTCCGCTGGGAGATGTGCAATGGATTGCAGCCGCCGATTCGAACATGAATGAAAAAGTCAATGCCCACAAACACCTGGCTCAATATCACCTGCTCTCTGTACATGGAGATGTATCGGGGTATATTATCGAAGCGGCAGAGAAGAAGGATTTCAATAATCTGGAAACATTTATCCGGACCTGCCTTTCGAAAAAACAGCTTCAATCATTTAATCCCAACAGGCAGGTAAGCGAATATGAAACGCTGGATGGCGATCGGTTAAAGATGCAGTATGTCAATACCGGGTTAAGGGCGAAGGCGTGGGTCAACGGACAGGAACTGGATTATGACAACTGGAACGACGGCTATGTGTATTTCTCTCCTTTTGTAAAAACCAAAGACGGTGTAATGTATGTAACCGATGGGAAAGAAGGGTATAAAGTAGATTATACCAGAGATGTTCCCCGATATAGTGAGTGGAACGAATAAAAAAAGAATGATAAATACTATACGTATATGAAACGAAGCATGTAAACACTGTTTACGCCGAAGGCGATGAATAAAACTTACTGCGAGTTCCATACCTACCTTTAAAATATTTATTCGTATGAAAAAGCAATGTATGTTGATTGCTATCCTGATAAGTTGTTCAACAGGCAGCAGAGCGCAGGAAGATCGTTTTTTTGAAAAAAATCCGGAAAACCTAATGCCGGTAGGAGCTTATTACTATCCGGAACACTGGAATGAAAATCAGTGGGAACGGGACATCAGGCGAATGGCGGAACTGGGATTTTCCTTTACCCATTTTGCGGAGTTTGCCTGGGCCAGGATAGAACCTGAAGAGGGGCGGTTTGATTTCACCTGGTTAGATCGAAATATAGAACTGGCAGATAAGTATGGATTAAAAGTGATTTTATGTACGCCGTCACCGGCTCCTCCTGCATGGCTGACGCAAAAACATCCGGAGGTGCTGCTGGAGAATGAAGACGGCATGCAACAACAGCATGGTTCGCGTTTGTTTATCAATTCATCCAATGCCACCTATATGAAATATGTAGAACGTGTTATTATTGAAATGGCCAAACGTTACGGAAATGATGCACGGATCCGGGGATGGCAGATTGACAATGAGCCTCACTTCGGCACATTGTACGACTATTCACAAACAGCCGAAACGGGTTTCAGAAACTGGCTGAAACAAAAATATAATGACATAAACACTCTGAATAATGCCTGGGGCGCTGCATTCTGGAGCAATACATACAACACATTCGAACAAATCAGGATTCCGAATGCAAAACGTGCGCCACAAGGTGCAAACCCACATGCATTACTCGATTTCCGGCGTTATACGGCTGATGCGCTGGCATCTGCCATTCGCCATCAGAATGAGATTCTACGACGCCATATATCAGGTCAGCAATGGGTAACGACCAATTATGCCTATTACAAATTTCTGCCGTCTGTCGACCTGTTCCGGAACCGGGGCGATTATGATTTTGCATCACATACCATGTACCTGTTAAGTACAGCGCTTAATTATCCGGAAGGGAAACTAAGTCATCGCTTAGGGAGCGGAATGGAACTATCCTTTTCAAACGAGCTGGCCAAATCCGTACATGGGTATACCGGAATTATGGAGCTTCAGCCCGGGCAAATCAACTGGGGAAAATATAATTCACAACCTTATCCGGGAGCTGTCAGGATGTGGATATGGCATTGTTTCGGGCTAAACGACCGATTTGTATGTACCTACCGTTTTCGCCAGCCGATTGATGGAGGTGAACATTATCACAAAGGAATCATGGAGACCGATGGGGTTACTTTAGCCCGCGGAGGAGAAGAGTTTGTACGTGCCATAGATGAGATTAAAGGGCTTCATCAACAATATACCCTTCCGATTCAGGAACCTCAGGCATTGAAATCCAGAAAAACAGCTTTCTTATGGAAACAGGATAATCTGCTGGAAATGGAACTGGTTCCACATACCACTCACTGGGACACCTGGCAACATATATATACTTATTACCAGAAACTGAAAACATTGGGAGCACCTGTCCGTTTTATGACCGAAGATGAAGCTGTTACTCCACAGGAATATCCGTTTCTTGTTGCTCCGTGTTTTAATATGATTTCGGAAGCGAACGTAAAGCAATGGAGAAAATATGCGGAAGATGGGGGGCATCTGATATTGACCTGCCGGACGGGGCAAAAAAATAATGACGGACATTTGCATGAAACCCTTCTTCAACAGCCTATCTGGGACTTAATCGGAGCAGAGATAACAGATAATGATCAGTTACCACCCGAACGACCTGCTCAGGTGCAGTATGTTGGTCAGAAATATGCGTGGCATATTTGGGGCGAATGGTTGAAGCCCCGAAAAGGAACCGAAGTCTGGGCACATTATGCCAGTGAATTCTACAAGAATACACCTGCTGTGATTTCAAGAAAAGTAGGAAAAGGAACGGTCACCTATATCGGAGTATGGACAGATGACGGAAAACTGGAACAGCAAATCATACGTAAGGTCTACCAACAGGTGGGCGCTGAAATCCTCTCACTTCCTGATTATGTATTTGTAGAGTGGAGAGACGGTTTTTGGGTGGCTGTTAATTATTCCTCCGAAGCGTTTGACCTTCCGCTCGAAACACAGCCTCTCATTGGCCGTAAAACGCTTGAACCCGGAAAAGTAACAGTCTGGAAATAAAAACGTATGAAATTGATGCGCTGTTTTATATACATCTATTATTTGTCCGGAATCGGATTTTTTATTACGTTCAACAGTTGTAATGAAAATACACCACCCATGAAAGTAACAAGCCGGATCGTTACATTGCAAAATAAAAGCCTTCAGTTAAAATTTGACCTGACGGGAGGGGCGTTGACGACATTAACTTTAGATGAACACGGGATTAATCCGTACGACTGGAGAATTCCATCTGAAAAAATGCCTGAAAATAATCGTAAAGGGGCTCCTTTTCAAGGACACTTTTTCTGCTCCGGAAGATGGGGAGGTCCGACACCGGACGAAATAAAAGCCGGAATTCCTCATAACGGTGAATTTGCAAATGGAGACTGGACATACGAAAAAAAATCGGAACAAAACGGAATCATGCATGCTGAAGCAACCATAGAAAAATGGAAGATAGAGCGGAAAATAAATCTTTCCGTTTCCGATCCGGTTTGCCGTATAGATGAGGAGGTTACCAATCTGATGCCTTTTGCACGGCACTATGCAATTGTACAACATGCCACCTTCGGCGGCCGTTTTCTTAACAATCAGTGCAAAGTGCACACCAATGCCGGAGCCGGCTTTAATCAGGCGTTAATCAAACGACCGGACTGGCAAAAGTATACCTATACGTTTCCCCAGGGAATAGCAGATACGTCAGGCAATGTGTTTGACCTGACCTTATCCGACACACCCCGGTCGTATGTATCAACCCATATTGTTGAAGATACGACCGCCTGGATTACCATTGCATCGCCCGTGCATCACCTGCTCGTTGGTTATATATGGAAACAGGCAGATTATCCGTGGGTACATATCTGGCATGACACAAAAGACGGCGCAATAACAGCCAAAGGGCTTGAGTTCGGCACAACCGGACTGGGAGACACCTTTCCGTTGAATGAAAATCTGCGTTTTATGTTTAAAGAAACGCCTAATCTTTTTATTGTTGATGCTAATGAAACAATAGTCCGTTCCTATTATCTTTTTGCCCTCCTTATTCCGGAAAATTTTCAACAAGTGGATCAGGTAATGCAGATAAATAATGCCATACAAATCCGGATACGTACAAAGGAGGGAGAAACAACGAATCATATATTACAAATCCCTTAAATAGCTTAATCATGAGAAACAGTATCCTATTGTTTTTATGTCGCATAACACTGATTGGGGACCAAGTCCCATATCACACGGTATAAAAAGATTGTTCTGGAAAAATAAAAAAGAATCTTTGAACGATCAGACATTCTTAAACCACTTAGAAGCTGTTTTGATTTTTTTCGTTTATTATTTTTAAGTAATTATTTAATTTATACAATAAAAAATGAGCAGGTCTTTCATCTTAATCGTAATCGCCGGTTTTCTGATGTTCACCGGATGTGTACATTCCCCAACCGGCATTACTGCCCAACTCGATGGTTTTGCCGATACGACAAGCTATGTAGAGCAGCATGAAGGGTTGCAGGCAGGAGGAACAACCCTACGTAAAACACCCATGGCAAACCTGAAGGGTGTCTTATGCCGCCCGGGAAAGGAACTTCACATTACACTGACGGATACATCCGGTTTCGCAGAAGCGGCTCCCGGGGCGATTCAACTTCCACATAACTGGAAAGGATATGATCGGTTAGCTGTCCGGTTAAGCGCTCCCCGCTCTGCCGGACAAAGATTATTAGTGATCAAAATCCTCGGAGGCCGCAACTGCCTGAATCATCCGGTGCAATTCGTTTCCGATAAGCCGCAAACGATCACCCTGCCGCTGGCAGATCTCCCCTTGACGGCAGCCGGAAAGAATGAGTTCGAACCTAACTACATCCGGTTTGAATTAACCGGAAAACCTTCGGATCAGATCACGGTTCATCAGATACAACTGCTGGCAGCAAATGATACCATCCCTGTTCCCGTAGCAGACTCTTTCGGTCAGCGCATCAGAGGACAATGGGAAGGTAAGATTGTGAGTAAAGAACAGCTGAAAACCAATTATATACAGGAACAGAAAGAGCTGGAGGGAATACCTTCCATTACAGAGCGGGACAGCATAGGAGGATTAAAAGGCGAACGGTTTGAAGCTACCGGCTTTTTCCGTGTACAACAAGTTAACGGCATCTGGTGGTTTATCACTCCCGGAGGAGATCGTTTCTGGTCGCTTGGGGTGACCGGCATACGTTCAAAAAATGAAGCTAGTGATGTGACACAGACGAAAGGACGCGAATATCTTTTCGAATACCTTCCGCCTCAGGAAGGCGTTTATGCAGCAGCCTGGGCAACTCCCGATAAAGTCAGTTTCTACTATCTTAACCTTTTACGAAAATACGGTGATGTCGGCCAATGGCGTCAAACGGTTTATCAACGGCTCCATAAGTGGGGAATCAATACCATTGGCAACTGGAGTGAGGATACTATCCTGCATCAATCACCGGTACCGTTCACGCTAAGCTACCGGACAAACGAAAGTCCATACAGCATCGGAAAAGGATTCAGTGATGTGTTTCATCCCGGATGGATACAACATGTAGATTCGGTTTTATCGGCGACTTCCGGATATAAAAACAATCCGCTTTTATTGGGTTATTTCATTGACAATGAACAGGGATGGGGTGAAATGAAACTGTTTGACCTTCTTCCGGATCAGGCTTACTCCCGAAAGGAATGGATGAAAATATTACAGATGAAATATCAAACAGTCGAGCGGTTAAATCAAACCTGGAAAAGTAGTTTCAGTCATTGGGATGAAATCGGGAAAATAACCGGAAGCCAGATTGCATTTTACCCGAAAGCACAAACCGATCTGATCGGGTTTGAAGAACATTTTGCCGAACAATACTTCAAAACGATTGTTCAACTCCTGAAAAAACATGATCCGAATCATCTGTATCTGGGATGCCGTTTTACCCGGGTGTTGAAACCGAAACACATATTAAAACAAGCCGGTAAATATGCTGATGTTGTCACAGTCAATGTCTACTCTCTGGTTCCGATCAAAGCGGATATGGAGCAATGGTATCAACAGACAGGAAAGCCTCTGTTAATCGGGGAGCATCATCTGCCTTTATCGAGTGAAAGACAGTTACCCCCTAAATACCGTTGTTTCAGTGAAGATGAAAGGCGGCAATGGTATCCCGAATATGTAAAAACATGGGCAAAAATGCCGTTCTCTCTCGGATGCCACTGGTATCAGTTTGCTGATCAACACATTACTGGCAGATCAACAGATGGAGAAAACCAAACGGTAGGTCTGATCGATATTACCGATACACCATACCGGCACATGACGGAAAGTGTCCGCCGGGCGGCCGAAAATATTTATTCATGGCATCAGCAGGCAGATCAATGATAAAATGTGACCGTCATGATTACCCGATAATAGCACATTGTATTAATAAAATAAAAATGATTCGTATGAAATATCTGATTCTTTCACTTTTAGCGCTTGCTTCATGCAGCTATTCCGGCGACAGGTTTGACATCACTTGCTTTGGTGCAAAAGGAGATGGTAAAACGCTCAATACACAATCTATACAAGATGCGATCGATCAGGTTGCACAGAAGGGAGGAGGGACGGTTATCATACCTCCCGGTATATACCTCACCGGAACTGTTTTTCTGCGCTCGAATGTCACATTACATGTCGAGGCGGGCGCCACATTGTTGGGATCGCCCGACATTACTGATTACAAAGAGATTAGCTGGGGGCATAACCGTGACCGTCAGCCATATCACCTGATTGTTGCCAAAGATGTGGAAAATGTTTCGATTGAAGGAATGGGAACTATTGACGGAAATGGAGCGTTTTTCTGGCAGGAGTATGAAAAAGATGCCAACGGAAAAATGATTGTTCCGCGCTGGTTAAAACCAAAAGAACTGAAGGTAAGCCCGCTGATTGAAATATGGCAGTGCCGTAATGTACAGGTCAAAGACATTACGATCAAGACCGGAGGAGGGTGGAATCTTCATCTGTATGACAGTGATATATGCAAGGTGACTAATGTGAATATTATCAATAATCTGTACAGTCCTAATTCGGATGGGATTGATATCACCGGTTGTTATGATGTAATGATATCGGGCTGTTATATAAAAACATGTGATGATGCCATTTGCCTGAAAACAACAGAAGACAGCCGCGAATGCCGTCGCGTGACAGTGACGAATTGTATCCTTGAAACATTGTGTGTGGGGCTGAAAATGGGATGTCTTGAGTCGGTTAAGGATATGAGTGATGTAACGTTCAGTAATTGCGTGATCAATAAATCGTCGCGTGCTATTGGTATTTATGTAAAAGAAGGAGCTTGGTATAACCGGATTAATATATCGAATATTACGGCAAACACAAATGCTCCGTTGATATTCAACCGGCCGTTACAGTTGATGGTTGAAAAACGGACGCCGGAAAGCCCGATGGGAAAAATCACCAACGTTACGGTCTCTAATTTCACCTGCCAGACCGAAGGGCGTATTTTGCTTACCTGCGAAAAGGGAGGAAGCATTGAAAATGTGGTTCTGCGCGATATCCTACTGAATTATGCGTTTATTGAAAATCCACAGCCGATGATTCCCGGCTCGGGAAGTTCCCAGTTTCCAAAGTTTGATAAGCACCCCGAAGCAGGAGGCGCGCTGGCCGCTGTGGTGGCAGAGAATATTACTCATTTAGTAGTCGATAACCTGATGATCGAATGGCCGCAAACCGATATTATACCTTTGGCCTGGACTTATCCTGAACGCATTGAAAACGGAACGGATCGGATTCATCGTTTTGATTATAGTAAAAGCCGTCAGGCGGAACTGAGTGTCCTCTGGGGGCGGAATCTCGAAGGAGGGTATATTCGGACTCCTCTTGCCCAACCTTCATCAAAGACTGTTCCTGCCTTTAATATTCAACAATCGACAATCAAAGTTATCCAATGACGATAATAATAATAGAACAACTATGCAAAACAGAAGGACTTTTTTGAAAACAGCAGGCACACTGGCGACGCTTCCTTTGGTAAACCAATGGTCTACAGCGGCCAAGGATCCCATAGTAACACATGAACCCGGGGAACAGGTCGAATCCGATCAGGCGCAGAAAGCGTGGATGGAGTTGCAATTCGGAATGTTTATCCATTGGGGAGTAAACACCTATTATGACGCCGAATGGAGCGATGGAACATTAGATATAGCTAAAGTAAATCCATCGAAACTGGATACCGACCAGTGGTGCCGGACAGCAAAAGATGCCGGAATGAAATATATCGTACCTGTGACGAAACATCATGATGGGTTCTGCATCTGGGATACAAAATACACAAAATATGCCATTCCGTATACGCCTTTTAAAAAAGATGTGCTGGCAGAATTAGTTAATTCTGCCGAAAAACACGGGTTGAAACTCGGGCTCTATTATTCACTCTGGGACCGGCATGAGAAGACCCATGATACCGACGAATGGGCTTATATCGAATTTATGAAGAATCAGCTCTATGAGTTATTAACGAACTATGGAAATGTTGTTGAATTATGGTTCGACGGTTTTTGGAAGAAACAGCAAAACGGATGGACAAAAAAAATAACCGACGATGCAGGAGAAAACATTAACAAAGATACAGCCAATAAACTGCGCGACGAAGAATTTATTCAGGCATGGCGCAATGAAGGCGCCTATCGCTGGCAGATGGATCATGTATACCAATTCATCAAATCCATACAACCCGATTGTTTAGTGATGAATAATGCGACCACATCTTACCCGGGGGTACCGCTTCATCCGGTAGATATTCGCAGCGGGGAGAAATATACCAATCCTGTTGCTGATCGAAAAGTATGGAACTGGCTTG
>JAITVS010000197.1 GCA_031285685.1 Tannerella sp. | reverse complement strand
ACAGAAGAGAGATCAATATTAAATAAATATATGTTTTATTCATATTTGATTCGCTTTTATCATTATGATCAATAACCCGGATTCTGTTTCAGGTTTTCATTAATAAGGATCTCTTTCGTCGGGATCGGCCACAGATATTGTTTGGTGGCATCAAATTTTCTTTCTGCCAACAATTTTATCAATCCGGTACTTGCCATTTCCGAAAAGTCCGCAATCCCGTTTTCATCGATATCCGGTACTCCCGGAAAAAACCAAAGGCCTCTTTTTACTACATTTTCAATCAACGGCTCCGGATCCAGCATCCCATACATTCTGGTATTTAAAGCTTTTTCCGCAATCCTCCACCGGATAAGATCCATATAACGCAACCCTTCAAAAGCGAATTCCATACGTCGTTCGAAACGTATCATTTTTCTCAGCTCGTTTTTATCCTGTGTAGTTATTGCAGGATAAGAATCCGTATCTTCCCTTTTTACTCCATAGGCTCTCGCTCTTACCCTGTTCATCGCATCCAGCACAGACTGATCCACACTCCCGGCTTCTATTTTTGCTTCAGCATACATCAGCAGTACATCAGCATACCTCATAATAATTTCATTTTTGTCAGCTTTATACCCGTTTTTAGTATACGTATCATCTACCCCTTTTTTCCATACGATGCCGTTATATGAAGCATACTGACCATTTGTTCGCGTATCTTTATTCAATTCGCGGACACCTGTATTAAAATTCATTACATATAAGGAGTCAGGATGGGGTTCATAAATAAAGCCAACGTGTTGAGTACCAAACTCCACGATGGTGGCAGTACAGCGGGGATCCCTGTTCTTAAACGGATTCTGCGGATCATATAAAGGAGATTCGTCAATTGGT
The DNA here is from genome assembly GCA_031285685.1 of Tannerella sp. Lineage (GTDB taxonomy): Bacteria > Bacteroidota > Bacteroidia > Bacteroidales > Tannerellaceae > Tannerella. Next base: position 2,661 of record JAITVS010000197.1, on the reverse strand, counting down.
TTTCCGTCTGTACATAAAAAAGCACAAAACAGATCCCACGACGGATCATACTGTGAGTAACCTCCGGGATTTCTGGTTAAATAAACCTGTGTACCTATCGTTAAATTCAGCTCGACAGATCTTGGCCTGACAAATATAAATTCATCGGTCTCTTTCGTACCGGACAAGAACAACTCCGAAAACTCCGGATGCAGATCATAGACCTCCAGATCCATACATTTTTTTGCGGCTTCTGCAGCTACATTATAATCTCCGTTATATAAGGCAAAACGTGCTTTAAACGAGTATGCGGCGCCTTTGGTCGCACGTTCTTCTCCCGAATAATTTAATGGTAACTGATCCGCCGCCGCATCAAAATCAGCATAAATACCCTTTATCACTTCCGCCTTATCGGTCCTCCCCATCTTAAAAGCCTCATCCAGCGTCCTGATAGAAGACGTAACATACACTACATCTCCGAAATGGGAAACCAACCGTGAATACTGAACTGCGCGGGCAAATAAAGCTTCTGCTTTGCTCTGGTCTATAATCTTCTGACTAATACCATTCTGCTGCGCTTTGTCCAGGTTATCCAAAATGGTATTCGCCCTGGCGATTGCCTGGTATGAATTATTCCACAATGTTGTCACAACCGAAGATTGACCATTGATTGTAGCCGCATTAACCACCGATAATACGGTCCGGTTTGTCCAGTCATCCGTATGTTCATCACTATCAAGCGTCCAGTAGCCCATATTGTATAAACCCCGGACAGACATTTCCAGTTCTGTTTCATTTTCAAACCAGCTTTCACTGGAGCCCTGCGCCAATGGATTCAGATCCAGATCATTGCAGGCAAACAAACTACTGATCAAAAAATAATATATAATCTTTTTCATATGTAATTATTTTAAAAGTTAATCATAATACCCATCAGGTAAGAGCTTGTAATAGGATAAGCTGTTGCGCCGGTTTCGGGATCCCAGCCGGAAGGGTATTTACTGATAGAAAACAGGTCTGTTGCACTCAGGTAAAGCCGGACTCTGTTCATTTTTACCTTTTCCGTCAAAAATATTGGTAATGTATATCCTAACGTAATATTTTTCAACCGGAAATACCTCCCGTTAAACATCCAGAAATCAGACATCACATAATTGCTCGTCGCATTTGTTGTCGTCAGGCGGGGATATTTCACGTTCTTATTTTGTTCGGCCGTATTATAATGGCTCCAGTAGTTACCATCCAGTATTTCAGGAACATTTCCCCAGTCAGTACGTAAAGGTTGTATCATATTGGTGGTCATACGAACATGCTGGCTGCCTACTCCCTGAAAAGTCAAAGAAAAGTCTACATCCTTATATCCGGTCTGTATGCTGCCCCCATACATATAACGAGGCAATGAGCCACCCAACAGGACACGGTCATATTCCGGAGAAATCTTTCCGTCGGGAACTCCGTCCGGGCCACTCACATCTAAATATTTAACATCTCCGGGCTTAATATTATTATTTAATTTCGGAGAGTTATCCACTTCCTCTTGTGTCTGATAAATTCCATCCGACAAATATCCATACCATTCATTAAACTGACTGCCCTGTTTCTTTACCTGGTCTCCTAAAAATTCTGTTCCTCCCAGATCACCCATTTTAGAAACAAAATCCGACATGTTTGCAGATACCGAATAAAACACATCCCCGATCTGATCCGACCATTTCACTTCAAGTTCATAGCCTCTTGTTTTCATTTTTCCGGTATTTTTATCCGGATTACTATATCCTACATAACTGGGTATTTCAAGGGCCAGCAACATATCTTCCGTTGTCTTATAAAAATAATCTCCTGCAAAGCGAAGCCTGTTATCCAGGAAATTCACATCCAGGCCGATATTGGTAGATTTCGTTGTCTCCCACGAAATATCCTGAATCGCATATTTGCTCTGTGCAGCTGCCTGTGATGATATGATTTTACCTCCCTGGTTAAACAGAATATTACTGAAACCGATAGACGACTGGTAAGGATAGTTACCAATACGCTCATTACCCAAAGTACCCCACGAAACCCTTAGTTTCAGATAAGACATCCATGATCTTGTTTTTTCCATAAATGATTCTTCACTAAGTACCCATCCTGCGGAAACGGAAGGGAAAGTCCCCCACCGGTAATCTTTATGAAAACGTGATGAACCGTCTCTCCGTATATTCACCTGAAACAGATACCTCTGTCTGTAATTATACATAGCCCTTCCGAAAAATGACTGATAAGCAAACTCATCCGCATTACCGGAGTTATTTCTGTAATCCAACGGTCCGATATCCAGATAAGGGTATGAGTTCAGGGTGTAATTATCCCTGCCTGCCGTGAGGCTCCCGTTGTAAGAATAATAAGTCTCATATCCGCCCATAATATTCATATTATGCCAGCCAAAAGCTTTTACATAATTTGCAAAGGCCTGTCCCACCAGGCGGTAATTATTATTCCTGGATTCTTTCAGGTTCGTTGTATTATAACGCGCTACATATCCCAACGCCAGTGAAGGATCTTTTGCATCATAATATTTAACAGCCTTCCGGAACTCTTTTCCCTCGTTAAAAATAAATGTAGGAGCAAAAACGGCAGAAAGTGTTAAACCATCAAGTGGTGTCAGATCAAGAGCAATCTTTCCTCCTAACTGGTTATAATACC
>JAITVS010000165.1 GCA_031285685.1 Tannerella sp. | reverse complement strand
CGGAGGATATTCGTCGCGCCCTGGTGCCGCAGAGGTAACACCGGAGGAAGAGTGGGGCAGATTGGAGCCGGCCTTGAAAATACTGAAAGAGAACTATCCGGAAATACCGGTGTCTGTTGATACATTCAGGGCTGATATAGCAAAACGTGCGGTTGAGGAATATAGCGTTTCTATTATTAACGACATATCCGGCGGTACAATTGATGAAAAAATGTTCGGGACGATTGCGGAACTGAATGTACCTTATATATTGATGCATATGCGTGGAATACCTCAAACGATGCAACAGTATACGGATTATAGTAATTTTCCGGAAGAGATCATGTTGTTTTTTGCTGAAAAACTGCGGGCATTAAGGCTTTTGGGTGTGAAGGATGTCATTATAGATCCTGGCTTCGGGTTTAGTAAGACGCTGGATCAAAATTTTGAGTTGATGGGTTATCTGAATAATTTTTCGATCATACTCGAATGTCCGTTGCTTGTCGGTATTTCGCGTAAAAGAATGATATACGGCTTGCTGGATAGTACAGTAGAAGAGAGTCTTAACGGAACAACAGTCCTGAATACTTATGCGTTGCTGAACGGAGCGGATATCCTTCGTGTGCATGACGTAAAGGCGGCAGTTGAAGCTGTTAAGCTTGTTGATAAATTAAAAGGTTGATTGTATGTTTGTTTCATTTGGAGTAAAAGATGCGATAGATATTTTACTGGTGGCATTCTTGATGTATCAGACTTATAAGCTGATGAAGAGTTCCGGCACACTGGCTATTTTTAGTGGGGTGGTATCTATTATTATTGTTTGGGTGCTTGTTTCCCAAGTGCTTGAAATGCGTCTGATCGGCGGTATATTAGATAAATTCATCAACGTTGGTTTTATTGTTGTTGTTATATTATTTCAGGATGATATTCGTCGCTTTCTTGTTGCTCTCGGTTCAAACAGAGGATGGCGGTTTCTTTATAATTTCTTCAAAAGAAAGGACGGTAGTTCTGAGGTACAGAAATATATTGCACCGGTAGTGCTTGCATGTATGAATCTGGCTAAGAAAAAAACAGGTGCGCTTATCGTTATACAACGGGAAGTGGATTTGTCGTCGTATATTCAGACAGGCGAAATGTTTCATGCGGATGTTAATGCGCGTCTGATAGAAAATGTTTTTTTTAAAAATAGTCCTCTCCATGACGGAGCTATGATTATTGCGAATAATCAGATCATGGCGGCAGGTTGTATTTTGCCTGTTGCACATAATGCGATTATTCCGAAAGAGATGGGATTGCGTCATCGTTCCGGACTTGGAATGTCTATTGAAACAGATGCTTTGGTTATTATCGTTTCGGAAGAAAGAGGTTCTATCACGGTTGCTCATAATGGAAAATTAAGTATAGATATTTCTGCAGAAGATTTGCAACAGATTCTTTCAGGAGAAAAAGAGGTATAGTGCGCTTTGTGCACGAAGTCTTGACTTTTTGACTCTTTTGTTCCAGGGAGAAAGAATAATTAACTGTTAAATATCATAAATTGCAAAGTAGACATTGCAATTTTTACTATTTTTGTAGCGGAAAAAGAAAGGATTTACAATTACATATATAAATAGTTATTAATTCATGGATTTAATAGAAGACATTATTGCGCGTGCGAAAGCCGATAAGCAGCGCATTGTTCTTCCGGAAGGAACGGAAGAAAGAACCTTAAAAGCCGCCGACCGTTTGGTTGCCGACGGAGTAGCAGATATCATTCTGCTTGGAAGCCCGGATGAAATAAATTCATTGGCCGGGAGTTTCGGATTGAAAAACATTGGTGGAGCTACTATTGTAGATCCTGTAAATCATGAAAAAAAACAAGCTTATGCGGATTTGCTTTTTCAGATACGTCAATCGAAAGGAATGACGCCGGAAAAAGCGGCTCAGTTAGTTGAAGATCCTTTGTATTTAGGCTGTCTTATGATTAAAGCCGGGGATGCTGACGGTGAGATTGCCGGAGCAAAAAATACGACCGGCAATGTACTTCGTCCTGCATTGCAGATTATAAAAACGATGCCGGGCATCAGTTGTGTTTCCGGAGCTTTCCTGATGTTTTTGAAAGATAAAACATATGGGGAAGACGGCATTCTTGTCTTTGCCGATTGCGCAGTGTTACCGAATCCTACGGCTTCCGAGTTGGCTCAAATTGCTGTATCGACAGCCAATACAGCCCGTGCGTTGGTGGGGGTTGAGCCTCGTGTTGCCATGTTGAGCTTTTCCACGAAAGGAAGTGCGTCAAATGAAATGGTTGATAAGGTTGTCGAAGCAACAAAGATCGCGAAAGAAATGGCGCCGGACTTGTTGATTGATGGAGAATTGCAGGCAGATGCAGCTCTTGTCGGATCTGTTGCTACTCAGAAAGCACCGGGTAGCCCGGTTGCCGGTAAAGCGAATGTGTTGGTGTTCCCGACACTTGAAGTCGGAAATATCAGCTACAAGTTAGTTCAGCGTCTTGCGGGAGCGGAAGCCGTAGGGCCGATACTGCAGGGTATGTCAGCTCCGGTCAACGACCTGTCGCGTGGTTGTTCTGTAGATGACATCTATAAAATGGTAGCGATCGCAGCCAATCAGGCGATCGGGGCAAAGAAAGCGAAACAGTAACCGGATTCATTCATCGAAAAATATAAATTAAATTGAAAACATTAGTATTAAATTGTGGTAGCAGTTCTATAAAATATAAGCTATTTGACATGACTTCCGGTGAAGTGATGACACAAGGAGGCATTGAAAGAGTAGGACAAGAAGACTCATTTCTTAAATTTACGGATAAAAACGGAGAGAAAGTGACATTGGAAAAAAGTGTGCCTCATCATGAAGAAGGCATACATTTTATCCTTAACATTCTAACAGACGAAAAATACGGATGCATCAAGAATTATAACGAAATTGATGCCGTAGGACACCGTGTCGTTCACGGAGGTGAGAAATTCGCATCAAGTGTACTGATTACGCAAGAAGTGATTGATATGCTTGTCGAATGTACAGAGTTTGCACCGCTTCATAATCCTGCAAATCTGGAAGGAATCAGGGCTATTCAAAAAATATTGCCAACCACGCCACAGGTTGGCGTTTTTGATACGGCTTTCCATCAAACGATGCCTGATTACGCTTATTTATATGCTTTTCCGTACAATATTTACGAACAACATGGAGTTCGTCGTTACGGATTTCACGGAACAAGCCATCGTTATGTTTCGCGCCGCGCTTGTGAGATATTAGGCGTGCCTTATGAAGAACAGCGTATCATTACGGCACATATCGGTAATGGAGGTTCTGTTACGGCAATTAAAAACGGGAAGTCTGTTGATACGTCCATGGGAATGACGCCAACAGAAGGACTAATCATGGGAACGCGTTGCGGCGATGTAGACGCGGGTGCGTTGCCCTATATCATGAAAAAAGAAAATCTGGATGCGGATGGCTTATCTGATTTTATCAATAAGAAGAGTGGTGTGGCCGGATTCTCTGAAATGTCGTCGGATATGCGCGATATCGAAAGTGCGATGTTTGCCAGAAATAAGCGGGCGATTCAGATCATGAAAATGTATAATTATCGTATCAAGAAATATATCGGATCCTATTCGGCTGTATTAAATGGTGTTGATATTTTGGTGTTTACGGGTGGCGTTGGCGAAAATCAATGGATTACGCGTCAGGCTGTTTGTAAAGATATGGAATATTTGGGACTTATTTTTGACGAAGAAAAAAATAAGAGCGAACGCGGACGTGAAGTCGTGTTGAGTAAGCCTGAAAGTAAAGTAAAGGTAATGATTGTTCCTACTGACGAAGAATATATGATTGCATTTGATGTAAAAGAAATATTAGGAAAAAAATAAAAAATCCTTTCACAGCTTACATAATAAAGAAGGATGAAGGTGGCTTTAGCATAGTGCTAAAGTCACCTTTTTTTTAATAATTTTTGCAAGGTTAAAAAAAAACAATATCTTTGAAAAATAAACTTAAATATGTGCCATGAAGATCTTTTTAACCTCCATCTGCTGTTTTTTGATTATATGCCATGCATTTGCCCAAAAACAGGATGATATATTGGTGATTGATAATAACATAAGTTCGTATCTGGAAACTACAAAGAATTATGCCTCCATTTATAGCGGAAAAGAAGAACCTCGCTATAAAGTGAAGATCATCAATCATCCTTATCTTGACATTGAGGAGTTCCGGAGAGGTACATTATCCTTTGATGGTCGTGTTTACCCGGATGTGATGATACGTCTTAACCAGGATCTGGAGGAACTTGCCATATTGTCTCCGGATAAAAGTTTCTCTATACTGGCTCCAAGGGACAGGGTTGAATATGCAACAATAGATTCTTTGTTTATCATTTATCATAAGCCGGTGTCTGCTGACGGCAGGGCGCTTCCGGAAGGATATTATGTCAGAATGTATAATGGGGAATGTCAGGTATGGAAGCGAAAGACGTCATTTCTGAATTCAAGAATCAATGATATGGTGTTAGAGTATTTTTTTGAAAATAACACGAAAATATATATCCGTAAAAATGGAATTTACTACCCCGTGAGCACTAAAAGATCTGTGCTGAAATTATTTGCATCGGAAAAGAAGGAATTGAAAAAAATAATAAGAAAATCGGGTTTAATCTATAAAGAGAATCCGGAAAGGGCAATAGTTACCATTACGGGTTTTTATGATAATCTGAACAAGTGATATGAAATGAAGAAACTGTGTTTGATAAGTTGTTTATTATTATTGTTGTCGGTAGTGGTTATCGCACAGCAAAAAGTGAGTGTGCGCTTAGAGCAATGTTTTGTTGAAGACCTGTTTGATCTGATAGAAAAACAAACAAATTGTAAAGTATATTATTATCCGGAAAATACAGACTCATTATTTGTAACCATAAATGTAACGGACGAAGAGCCTTTGTCTGTTCTGGAAAAGGCTTTGCAGGGAACAAACCTGAATGTGTCCCAATATGAGAAATCTATTTTTGTTACGGAAAATGTGAAGATCGTAACCTCTTTGCCGGATGCATTTTTCAGTAATAAAGCCGGTGATGGTAAAGATGCGGAATATGATATATCTGATATTTCATTATATCAGAATCTACGGAATCAAAAAGCGACGTCGGAAAGTAAGGTTTATGAAATCGGGGATCCTTCGGCTGCATCAACCGGCAGGGTTCGTTTAAGTGGCATTGTCACTGATTTTAAGACCGGAGAACCGGTGATAGGGGCAACTTTATCCATAAAAGAGCCTTTAATCGGAGCCGTTACGGACGCGTATGGCTATTATACGATTAATCTTCCCGCCGGTCATCATGATCTGCATATCCGTGGAATCGGATTGAAGGATACACGCAGGCAAATAGCATTATATTCCGAAGGGAATCTGGATATCGAATTGGAGGAAGATATTTATACATTGAAAGAAGTTGTTATATCCGCCGAAAAGATTGAAAATGTGCGGGGGACTACGTTGGGAGTCGAGCGGTTAAAAATTAAGGATATAAAAAATATCCCGATGGTATTCGGAGAGGTTGATATCATTCGTGCGGTATTGGCTTTACCGGGTGTTAAAGCTGTAGGAGAGGCCTCAAGTGGTTTTAATGTGCGTGGAGGGGCTACAGATCAGAATCTTATACTTTTCAATGATGGTACTATTTATAATCCGACTCATCTATTCGGATTCTTTTCCGCATTTAATCCGGATCTAGTGAAGGATATGGAATTATATAAAAGTAGTATTCCTGCTAAATACGGAGGCCGTATCTCTTCCGTTCTGGATATTACTACACGGGAAGGTAATAAAAAGGAATTTAAAGGCTCGGCGAGTTTGGGGTTGCTGACAAGCCGTCTGACCATAGAAGGTCCTTTGTTTAGTGAAAAGACATCTTATATAATCGGTGGAAGAACGACCTATTCCGATTGGATACTTAAAAAACTACCGGAAAAAAGCGGTTACAGGGACGGAAGCGCAGGATTCTATGATTTGAATGCATCGTTGAATCATAAGTTTGATGAACGGAATAATCTTTATCTGAATGGTTATTACAGTAGTGACCGGTTTAGCTTCAACGAGTATGAAAAGTATTCGTATCATAATACAAACGCATCGATCAAATGGCGTCATATATTTAATCCTAAACTGACAAGCGTTATGACCGCCGGATACGATCATTATGATTATGATACGAAAAGCACTGAAAATGAGGTAAACGCATATAAACTGTCGTTTGGGATCGACCAATATTATGCAAAGGCCGATTTTAACTGGTATCCTGCGGATAATCATACTGTTAATTTCGGTGTCAACGGGACATACTATCAACTGAATCCTGGAAAATATATGCCTTTTGGAGACGAATCGCTGGTTGTACCTGATCATATGCAGGAAGAAAAGGGTCTGGAGACGGCTGTATATATAGGTGATAACTGGAATATTACTCAACGCTTTTCGGTCAATGCGGGTGTCAGGTATTCTATGTTTAATGCCTTGGGACCACGGACATATAATGAATATTTAAATGAATATCTGCCTTCTCTGACAACAATTAAGGAAGAGAAATCTGTGGGTAGCGGGGCTTTTAAAACATACCACGGACCTGAATTCAGAATCTCTGCCCGTTATGAATTTGTAGATGATTTTTCTGTGAAAGCCGGATATAATACAATGCGTCAGAATATACATAAGTTGTCGAATACGACAATTATGTCTCCTACTGATACCTGGAAGCTGAGTGATGCCAATGTAAAGCCTTAGACAGGTTCACAGGTCGCGTTGGGGTTATACAAGAATTTTGCCAATAATACGGTAGAAGCGTCTTTGGAAGGTTATTACAAGACAATGGATGATTATTTGGACTATCGTAACGGAGCGGAATTACTGATGAATCATCACATCGAAACAGATGTGTTAAGTACAAACGGACGGGCCTATGGCATTGAGGTTATGCTGAAAAAAACACAGGGTAAGCTGAACGGATGGGTTAGTTATACCTATTCGCGTACACAGCTTCGTCAGAATGATAAGCGTATTGATTCTCCTGTGAATGGCGGAGACTGGTATCCGGCGGATTATGATAAACCGCATGATGTCAAACTTGTCGGAAATTATAAATTTACACACCGGTATAGTTTCTCTATGAATTGTGATTACAGTACGGGACGTCCGATCACATTGCCGGTGTCAAAATATAATTATGCGGGCGGAGAGTTTGTTTATTTTTCAGATAGAAACAGATACCGTATTCCTGATTTTTTCCGTGTCGATTTATCTTTTAATATTGAACCGAGTCATCATCTTACCTTATTGACCCATAGTATGATCTCATTTGGAGTATATAATCTGACAGCGCGAAAAAATGCCTATTCGGTATACTATGTTTCGGAAGAAGGAAAACTAAAAGGATATAAACTGGCGATTTTCGGAAGCGCCATCCCTTATGTATCATATAATATAAAATTCTAAGTGGGTATATGAAATATATATATTACATAATACTTCTTGTTCTGTTTTCCGGATGTATCGAGGAATATACTCCAACCGGTATAGAAGAAGTCAGTGATTTATTAGTTGTAGAAGGAACAATTACAGATAATGAATCTGTTTTCAAGTTAAGCCGTAGTGTAGGTCTTTCGGAAACGTTGACAGGCGAGGAGGCTGTTAATGATGCTTTCGTTTATGTTGAGAAAGATAATGGTGATCTTCTACCCGGGATTTCGACAGGTAACGGAACTTATGTTGTTTCGACAGGTGATTTGGATGCAGGGGCGAAATATCGTTTTTATGCTGTTGTGGGGGATGAAGAGTACAAATCTGACTTCTTGTCGCCTCTTTTTACTCCTGAAATAGATAGTCTTAATTTGACAAAAAGAGCTAAGGGTGAAACTGTGTATGTCTGTGTTTCTACACATGATCCGACAGATCGGTCACGGTATTATCTTTGGTCATATAAAGAAAACTGGGAGGTTAAAGCGGAGTTATTTGCTAATTACGGAATGATGGATGGTGTATTGGATTATTTGTCACTCTCAACATCCAGAAATACTTATTATTGCTGGGGTAAAGATCATTCCAAAACAATGCTTTTAGGTTCATCCGAAAAATTGTCGGAAAATCTGATTTATCAGAAAAGGCTGAAGGGAATGGACTGTACTAGTGACAAGCTTTCCGTATTGTATTATGTCCAGGTTGATCAGATACAAATCAGGAAAGAAGCCTATGATTATTATTCCAATATACAGAAGAATATAGAGCAGACGGGGAGTATCTTTACTCCGATACCTTCGGAAATGAAAGGTAATATCTATAGTGTGACAAACCCGGACCTACCGGTAATAGGATATATTGATGTGTCAACTACTACAACTCTGGGTTTATTTGTTCCGTGGAATATGGGTTTTTATGAAGCTCCCAGGGTTTTCTGTTTTACTCAGGTGACAGGGGATTCAGATTTTGCATACCCTGTATATGGATACTATGAGTATTATCCTATGGATATGCCACCCAGAATAACATATGCGCCACACCATTGTGTTGATTGCAGGCTAAAGGAAAAGGCTACAAAGAATAAACCTGATTTCTGGCCTAACGATCATTTGTAGAGATGTTTAAGTGGGATTATAATAAATGAAAAAAATATTATACATAGCTCTCCTTGTTCTGCTTTTCGGATGTATAGAAGAATATACGCCTAAAGGTATAGAAGAAGTGAGCGACCTTTTGGTTATTGAAGGTTCGGTTATGGATAACGAATCTGTTTTTAAATTAAGCCGGAGCGTTGGTCTTTCGGAAATGCTGACGGGAGAGGAGGCTGTTAATGACGCATCAGTTTTCGTCGAAAAAGATAACGGGGATCTTTTGCTCGGGGTTTTTACGGGTAATGGGACTTATACTGTCTCGACAGGAGAATTGGACGCCGGAGCGAAATATCGCTTTTATGCAGTCGTAAGTGGAGAAGAGTACCGGTCTGACTTCTTATCTCCTTTATTTACACCTGAAATAGATAGCATAAATCTGACCAAAAAAGACATAGGAGAGCCTGTATACGTCTGTGTTTCTACGCATGATCCGGCCGATCAGTCGCGGTATTATCTTTGGTCATACAAAGAACACTGGGAGGTTAAGGCGGAATTATTTGCTAATTATGGATCAATGGACGGTGTAATGGGTTATTTTTCACCTACAACATCCAGAAATACTTATTACTGCTGGGGGAAAGATAGTTCCAGAACGATGCTTTTAGGATCATCCGAAAAATTATCGGAAAATCTGATTTATCAAAGAAGACTGAAGGATATACCTTGTGATAATGACCGGATTTCCGTTCTGTATTATGTCCGGGTAAAACAGATGCAAATCAGGAAAGAAGCCTATGATTATTATTTCAATATACAGAAAAATATTGAGCAGACAGGAAGTATTTTTGCTCCGGTACCATCCGAAATGAAAGGAAATATTCGTTGTAGTACTGATCCGGATTTACCAGTTATCGGTTATGTTGATGTTTCGACTTCTAAAGTAAGAGATTTTTTTTCTGATGGAGTCGGGCTATATGAATCACCCAGGCGCAGATGCGGTATGTTGATAACGGAAGATCCTGAATACGCTTACCCTGTATACGGATATAACTATGTGAGTATGATGACCATAAATTATGCGCCACATGAATGTGTTGATTGCAGGAGAAAGGAAAAGGCGACAAAGAATAAGCCGGATTTCTGGCCTAATGATCATTTATGACTATGTTGTACAATTAAACCCAGTATATTATGAGAGTACGATCTATATTTATTATTGCATTACTTGCGTTTCTGTTGCATCCGGTTTTTGCAGAGAATGCTTTGCGTGAACGTGTGTATGTTCATACGGATAAGCAGACATATCTGTCGGGGGAATTGTTATGGATGAAGTTGTATCTTACAAATGAGGCAGGCAAGCCTGTATCGTTTAGTAAAGTGGGATACGTAGAACTGCTGGATGAAACAACAGCTCATATACAGGTTAAGCTGGAAATAATAAATGGCATAGCGGAAGGATGGATGGAGTTGCCGGTGACTTTGCCTACCGGCAATTATCGTATGATCGCATATACGCGTAATATGCGGAATGAAGATGAATCTGTATTTTTTAATAAGACAATCGGAATAATCAATACATTTCAGGCAGATGCTTCTGTCGGGATAGATACCGTACCCCCGGAGATCAGTGTATCTTTAGATGATAGCAACATACCCGTAACAACCGGACAACAAACTTATACGACTTGTACTCCGGGTGAAATACGGATACAGGGACTTCCTGAGGACATACATTCATTGAGTGTCGCTGTTACGGGCCGGGATTTTATTCCGGCTTCCGAAGATATCCGGAAATGGAGCAGCCGGCTGGATGAATATTCCAACACCACTATAAAGTCGGATTTTTTACCGGAATATGAGGGGCATATAATAAGCGGCAGGATTACCGATGTTTTAACGGGGCAACCTCCCGTCAATGAAAACGTTTATTCGTTGCTTGGGTTTATAGGAGATCAGGTCCGGACATTTGGGGCTATGATGGATGGTAATAATAATGTTCGGTTTATTACAAGACGTATTTCAGGGGTACAGGAATTAGCTGTTACTTCGGTGGCCTTGTCGGATAAAAAATGCAGAGTCGACATCGAGACTCCGTTTGCATTACATTCCGAAAAGACCCTTTCTCCATATGTGTTGAATCCGGACTGGGAAAAACAGTTATTACAGCGTAGTGTCGGTTTACAGGTGCAACATGCATACCTGGGAGATTCGATTGATCGTATGGATACTACTTATTCTTATTTTCAATGGAAACCGGACCGTTCATATATTCTTGATGAATATACGCGTTTCACCACAATGGAAGAAATCGTAATAGAATTTATACCTTCGCTTCGTTTCAGACGTTATAATAACAAGCGCTTCCTGTCTGTATTGTTAAATGATAATGATGCATTTTCTTTAGGAAATACGCTTGTGCTACTGGATGGCATACCGATTATAGATCATGAGATTATTTTCAACTATAATCCATTGTTGCTTTATAAAATAGATGTCTATAGAGATAAATTTGTTTTTGGAAATAAGCGTTTTGAAGGTATGGTATTTCTTACTACCTATAAACGTGATTATCCGACTCTGGTAACGGATGAAACGACCCACCTTTTTGATTATGAAGGTACCCAGGCGCGTCGTCACTTTTTCTCTCCATATTATCCGAAAGAAACAGAAAGGGGACGTAAAACACCTGATTTCAGGCATACCTTGTTATGGAAGCCGGATGTAGAGCCTGACGGGCAAAGTTCAATATCTATTCCATTCAGTACTTCAGAGCTTACAGGAGAATTTCAGGTTACGGTAGAAGGGTTGACTAAGGATGGAAAAGCGATCAGAGGGCTATCTTTTTTTAATGTAATAAATCCATAAGAGGAATATTTTCAAAAAAAATCCGAAAACGCTTGTTTTTGGAGGAATCTTTATATATTTTTGTCAATAATTGAACTGTTTATAATATTGTAAGTATTATAATATTTTTATTGAAAGTTAAAAAAACCTTGATATACGACTGAAATAATGTATTTATGAAAAAAGAATCAATACCGGTGCGCATATTCCGCTTTTATTTGGAGGGATTCAAATCGATGGATCTCGGCAGGACTTTGTGGATTTTGATTCTGATCAAATTGTTTATCATGTTTGTTATCCTTAAAATATTCTTTTTTCCACGTTACCTCAATCAGTTTGATACGAATTCGGAAAAAGAAAATTATGTTTCCAAGGAATTGATAGAAAGAGCATTAAATCCTTAAATGTGAATAATTATGATTGAAAATTTGGATTCATTAGTTGATTGGTCGCGGGCTCAATTTGCCATGACGGCTATGTATCACTGGTTGTTTGTGCCCCTTACATTAGGGTTAGGATTGATAATGTCTATAATGGAAACTCTCTATTATAAGACCGGCAATGTGTTTTGGAAAGAAACGGCAAAGTTCTGGATGAAACTGTTCGGGGTTAATTTTGCCGTTGGTGTAGCGACCGGATTAATTCTGGAATTTGAATTTGGTACAAATTGGTCTAATTACAGTTGGTTTGTGGGGGATATCTTTGGAGCTCCGCTTGCAATAGAAGGTATTATTGCATTTTTTATGGAAGCAACATTTATAGCTGTTATGTTTTTCGGATGGGATAAAGTAAGCCGTGGCATGCATCTGACCTCTACATGGTTGGTCTTTCTGGGTGCGGCGATTTCAGCGATCTGGATACTTGTTGCAAATGCCTGGATGCAGAATCCTGTAGGTATGAAGTTTAATCCGGACACCGTACGTAATGAGATGGTCGATTTCTGGTCTGTCGTATTCTCTCCTGTAGCCATCAACAAATTTTTTCATACGATGTTGTCCGGCCTGATGCTTGGCGGTGCGTTTGTAATAGGCATAAGCGGGTGGTTTCTGTTAAAAGGAAGGCATATTCAATTTTCATTGTCAAGCATGAAGATTGGTGCCATAACGGGTCTTGTATCGGCTTTATTGCTGGCTATTACCGGTGATTCCTCCTCTAAGAATGTGGCAGAGTACCAACCGATGAAACTGGCTGCAATGGAGGGGCTTTATAATGGCTATGAAGGAGTAGAGCTTATTGGTTTCGGAGTTTTAAAGCCCGGCGTTTCAGATGTAACGAATAATGATGATGCTTTTTATTTTAAAATAGCGTTTCCTAAAATGTTATCCTGGCTTGCTACAGGCAATACGAATGCGTATGTGCCCGGTATTAATAATTTGATAAAGGGAGGATATAATACGGATAATGGGATCGCTTTATCAGCGGAAGAAAAAATAAGAAGGGGTAAGGCGGCTATACAAGCATTGTCGGATTATCGTGTCGCGGTAAAAAACGGAAATACGGAAGAGGCGGCTATTGCCCGGTCTTTGATGGAAAAAGACTTTGATTATTTCGGATACGGATATCTCGATAAGCCGGAAGATATCATTCCGCCTATAGGATTAACATTTTATTCATTCCATATAATGGTTATCTTGGGAGGCTACTTTATCCTGTTATTTATTGTAATATGTTGGTTGGGATGGAAGGATAAACTTGTGAAACATCGCTGGCTTCACTGGGTATCCCTGTTTTCCATACCATTTGCCTATATAGCAGGCCAGGCCGGGTGGGTGGTTGCTGAAGTCGGGCGCCAGCCATGGGCCATTCAGGATATTTTGCCGGTTACTGCGGCTATTTCAAAGTTGCCGACGACATCCGTTAAACTGACCTTCTTTCTTTTCCTTATATTGTTTGCAATAATGCTTGTTGCGGAAATAAAGATTATGGTTAAGGCCATTAAAAAAGGGCCGGCTTCTGAGGTAGACAATTGATATTTACGGATATAATAGAAAAAGAGATGGATAATTATATATTTTTGCAACATTACTGGTGGTTTTTGATATCACTGTTAGGTGCGCTGTTAGTGTTATTGTTATTTGTGCAGGGAGGCCAGTCGTTACTGTTTTCTATCGGAAAGACAGAAAGTGAGCAGAAAATGCTCATAAACTCAACCGGACGTAAGTGGGAGTTTACATTTACAACCCTTGTTACTTTCGGCGGAGCTTTTTTTGCATCCTTTCCGCTTTTTTATTCAACCAGTTTTGGCGGGGCTTACTGGGTATGGCTTCTGATTCTGTTGTGCTTTGTCCTTCAGGCTGTTTCCTATGAATTTCAATCCAAGAAGGGAAATTTGCTTGGCAAGAAAACATACCAGATATTTTTGATCATAAACGGTGTGTTAGGTCCTGTTTTATTGGGTACGGCTGTTGCGACATTTTTCAACGGTGCGGAATTTATCGTGAATAAAGCACAGCTTACGGATATCGGTATGCCTGTAATTTCAATCTGGGCAAATCCGTTACACGGTTTGGAAGCGGCATTTGTTATATGGAACGTTTGTCTGGGATTAGCTGTATTTTTCTTATCACGCGTTTTAGCTCTTCTTTATTTTATCAATAATATAAACGATGAGGCGATAAGAACGCGTTGCCGGAAGCGTCTTCCGATAGAAGCCGGATTATTTCTGGTATTCTTCCTTACCTTTTTTGTAAAGTTGTTAGTTTCCGAAGGTTTTGCTGTAAATCCTGTTAGCGGAGAAATCTTTATGGAGAAATATAAGTATTTCAATAATTTAATTCAGATGCCTGTTGTCGGTATTATTCTTTTGGCAGGTGTTGTTCTTGTATTGTTCGGAATAGTGAAACCGTTGATCTCTAAAAGTACCAAAGGTATATGGTTTTCAGGCATCGGAACAGTTCTGACTGTTTTAGCGCTTCTGCTTTGCGCGGGATGGAATAATACAGCCTATTATCCTTCGTTGGCAGATCTCCAGAGTTCGCTTACGATATCGAACAGTTGTTCAAGCCTGTTTACATTGAAGGTGATGACTTATGTTTCATTTTTCATTCCTTTTGTTCTGGCGTATATTTTCTATGCATGGAGATCAATCGATCTACATAAAATAACAAAAAATGAAATGGAAAATGACGGACATGCTTATTGATCTATCTTTTTGAGACAGACAAATCTATTGGTCGGCTTATTAAAAGGTATATTCAAAAAATTCTCATAAAACTGTTGACAGATTAAAATCTTCGGCAGTTTTTTATTTTTATGGAGGATATTCTGATATCAGGGAATCCTCCTTGCACAAATTTGCTATGCGTGTAGCCAGTCTTTCTAAGTGAGACTATTCGGAAAATATCCTGAGTTCCAATATGCTTCCATCCCATTCGGCGTATGAGAAGAATTGCATCCAGTCTCCGATTATGATAAGCCGGGAATCAGGAGAAATTTCACGGTTTAATAAAATATGAAGATGTCCGAACATAAAGAAATTAATGTCCGGATGTGTTTCGAGATATGTTTTAGCAAAAGACTCCAGGGCTATTGTATTGCGTGTTTGTGCTAATTTAACTTTTTCGGCTGCAAGTCCGCTCTTCCGGCTACTCAGCGACCAACGGTGTGCAAATCCGAAAGTCCAACGTGGATGAATGGTTGCGTATAAAATCTGACAGAGGCGGTTACGGAAAACGCTTTGTATGATGCGGTATTTTAGAGGACGGTATCCGATTTCATCCCCATGTCCCAGAAAAAAATTTTTTCCGAGCAATTCAACGGTTATCGGTTCACGATGAATAATTGCTCCAAATTCCTCCGGGAAGTAATCAAACATCCAGATATCATGATTTCCGGTAAAAAAATGGATTTCGATTCCAATGTCGGATAATTCCGCCAACTTGCCGAGAAAACGCACATGTCCGCGTGGTACTACATATTTATATTCATACCAGTAATCGAATACGTCCCCAAGAAAATAAATCGCAGCTGCATCCTTTTTGATGCTGTCAAGCCATTGTACAATTTTTTTCTCTGCATCCAGAGGATTGTCCAGATAGCGGTTGCCAAGATGAATATCAGAGGCGAAATATATTTTTTTTGAAGGCATATCCTACAACAAGCCTAATTCAAGTTTGGCTTCTTCCGTCATCATATCTTTGTTCCATTCCGGTTCAAAGACAAGGTTGATATGTGCGCCTTTTACACCTTCGATACTTTCTACTTTTTGACGAACGTCTTCAATAATGAAGTCTGCCGCAGGACAATTGGGCGCGGTAAATGTCATGTCGATATTGACGTTTTGGTTATCGTCAATATCGACTTTATAGATCAGACCGAGATCATATATATTGACTGGTATTTCGGGATCATATACTGTTTTGAGTACTTTTACGATCTCTTCTTCTGTCTTTAGAAATTCGTTTTCCATTTTATAATTTCCCTTCGTCAGCGTAGCTATAATAGTATCTATCGCTAATAATAATATGGTCGAGTAATTGTATATTCATAAGTTGTGCAGCTTTTTTCAACCGGGATGTCAGCATGTCATCCTGTGCGCTGGGCTGTATATTTCCGGAAGGATGATTGTGGCACAGTATGATCCCGTGGCAAGTCGTATTTATTGCTGCTTTCATTATAAATCGCAGATCAGCGGAGGTTTCCCCGATACCTCCCTGACTGATTTTTACTTTTTCGATGATTTTACCTGCATGGTTCGTCAATGCTACCCACAATTCTTCGTGCAAAAGATCACATAATGTGGGATAAAAGATTAAGAAAGCGTCGTTACTGCTGCGTATCGACTTACGTTTTGCCGGCTCGGCAATGCCTTTGCGTCTTCCCAGTTCCATCGCTGCAGCAATCGTTATGGCTTTTGCTTCACCGATTCCCTTATATGTCATTAACTCTTTTACCGATAACTTACCAAGAGCATTAAGATTGTTTGAAACACTGTTCAGAATTTTCTGGGCAAGTTGGACCGCGGTTTCATCTTTATTACCGGAACTTATCAGTATGGCTATAAGTTCGGCATCACTCAACGAAGAGACTCCTTTAAGCAGCATCTTTTCACGTGGACGGTCTTCTGCCGCCAACTTTTTGATGCTGAGTCTCCCGTTGGTGTCATCCATAAGTTATTTATTGCTTAATACGTCCGACATAAGAGCCGTTGCGTGTGTCGATCTCAATTTTTTCGCCGGTATTGATAAACAAAGGAACGCGTACTTCCGCACCGGTTTCAACTGTAGCCGGTTTAAGCGTGTTGGTTGCGGTATCACCTTTCACTCCGGGTTCCGTGTATGTTACCTCGAGAATGACGTGTGCCGGTAGTTCGCATGTCAGAATGGTTTCACTTTCGGCATGGACCATCGCTTCTACCGTATCTCCTTCTTTCAGGAACTGTACACCGTCAATGCTTTCGCCCGGAATAGAAATCTGTTCGAATGTTTCGGGATGCATAAAGTTATAACCCAGTTCGTCTTTGTAAAGAAACTGGTACGGACGGCGTTCGATGCGAACTTCTTCCACCTTGACACCTGCGTTCCATGTTTTATCAAGGACACGACCTGTTGTGACATTTTTAAGTTTTGTACGTACGAAAGCCGGACCTTTTCCGGGTTTCACGTGAAGAAATTCGGTAATGAAAAAATAAGAGCCGTCTATATCAAGACACATTCCGTTTCTAAAATCTGCTGTTGTAGCCATAAATTTGTAAGTATAGTTAAAATGATTTTAAATTTTCCGATGCAAAGTTACTATTTTTAGTTGAAAAATGAAAGACAATAGGATGTTTAAAGTGCTAAAAGAACTAACCATAACGACATGTGGTACAAAGCGGGATTTTAGTTCTTATTTTTTGATCAGTTTACTTACAAATTCATCAAAGAAAATATTACGATAGCTATTCCCGATAGCTATTTCATGTGATTGGATAAATATATCGTTATTGTCGAATGATGTTATTTTCTGTGTATTTATGATGTATGATTTACTGATCCGGAAAAATTGTTTCTGTGGTAAAAAATCGGAAATCGCTTTCAGCGTCATTTTTGTTATAATACGTTGGGTATTGGTCTGAATGATGACATAGTCTTTCAACCCTTCGATAAATAAAATCTCTTTGAAGGTTATTTTGAAATATCGCCTTTCGGATTTAACAAAAAAGAAATCATCTTCAATGGTTTCAATGTTTTCTTTTTCTTCGTTTAAGAGGAGACTATGATAGGCGAGAGCTTTGTTTACCGCTCTGATAAAGCGTTCTGTTTCGATTGGCTTGATAAGAAAGTCAACAGCGTCTACTTCGTAGCTGTCCAACGCGTATTCGGAGTATGCTGTAGTAAAGATTACCAGCGTATGTGATGGTATTGTTTTTGCGAATTCGAGTCCGGTAACACCAGGCATTTGGATATCCAGGAATATCAGGTCGACAACATTCTCCTTCATAAATACTGCAGCGCTGAGTGCATTGTTAAATGTCTTTATGAGAGAAATCTGAGGCGTTTCTTTCAGTAAAATTTCAATTGCCTCGCGTGCCAGAGGTTCATCATCTACTATTATACAATTCATTTTGTTTCGTTAATTGCTTATTGTTATTCGCAGTATTACCGTGTATTTTGTATCCTCGTTGTTTATTTCCAGCAAATGTTTGTCCGGATATAATAACGTGAGTCTCCGTTGTATATTTTTCAGCCCTAACCCACCGGCTTTACTTTTTACGGGAGCGACAGCCGGTTTGGAATTTTCGCACCTGAAATGTAGCTCATTATTTGCGATTTTGAATGTGATGTGTATGTACGACTTGTTGTCACTATCGGAGTTATGTTTGACAGCGTTTTCTACAAATGGAATGAAGAGCAGCGGAGGTAGTTTTATACCGGAAGTGTCGCCTTTTTTTGTAATGGAATATTCAAAGTGGTCGCGACGTATTTTTTCGAGGTTCAGGAAATCATTTAAAAAGTTGATGTCCGAGTCAAGGGTGACGTATTCTTTTGTGCTGTTATTTAGTTGATAATTCAGTAATTCTTCGAGTTTGAACAATACCTGCGATGCTTCTTTAGGTTCCCGTTTGAGCAGGACGTTTGCATTGTTCAGCATATTGAAAAGAAAATGGGGATTAATCTGTTGTTTCAGCAGACTTAATTCCGATTGCTTTGTCGCTATTTTTAACTCACCGGCACGAATTTGTTCATGCATCCATTGCATGAACAGCAGCATGGTGGATGTTGACAAAATGACTAACATCATGGCCAGTAGCGAAGCGATTATATCCGCAAATGTTGAAATGGTTGACATTGAGTCGTTTGAAGAATCACCTACTTGCGTTAATATGGAAAATACAATGAGAAAAAGAGTCAGGAGCAGTATGAACCAGCCGTATTTGTTGATTTTTCCGGCCAGAAGCAGGCGCGGAGCAAATAGGTATATATTCAGATAGCATAGAATGTTTAGTATGACATAGAAGCTAAGCCAGCTGAACAAATATTCACCTGTTAGAATAAATTCTTCATCTCTATTGTTTAATTCGTTAAGAGAGAGAGCAAGCAATAATGCCTGCAATAATAAATGTCTTACAATCCGAAGCCGGGGACTCGTCAGCAGTAATTCAAACCAGTTGTTGTTTTTCCTGTTCATCAATCAGCGGATTTGAATTTCTAGCATGACATGTCTGGGCTTGATAGTCAGATTA
This sequence comes from Tannerella sp., assembly GCA_031285685.1. Classification (GTDB taxonomy): domain Bacteria; phylum Bacteroidota; class Bacteroidia; order Bacteroidales; family Tannerellaceae; genus Tannerella. The sequence continues at coordinate 1,473 of JAITVS010000165.1, read as the reverse complement.
TGTTTTTGAGGATACAATTGCTCCAAGCGGTTTCGGACGTTTGTATCATTTCTTTGTGTGTAATTATCATTTAATTCAAAAGTGAGACTGTCGTTATGAATGTGGATGTTGATATCGATAAATGTGTGTTTATCCGGTGTTTCTTCCGATTGCAGAAGAGGTACGAATAACAAGGGGGGAATTAATATTCCGATGGTCGGTCCTGATACCGACAGGTTAAAGCCGTTGCAGTTATTGTTATATTGAAGGATAGAAAGGTATTCTTTCAGGAATTTTATTTCACTATCCAACAGCACTTTCTCCTGACGGCAGTCATACAGTTGGTAACGCAATAACCGGCTGAGTCGCATCAGCGTCTCGGATGTTTCTTTCGGCGCCGCTTCGGCAGACTCTCCGCAGAAGCGGAGAGTACTGCACAGTAGAGACGGTGAAACCTGTTCTTTCATTGTTTCTGTTTCCATCCGGAGTTTGGACGCCTGAATACGTTGTTTATGTTCCTGCTCTTTGTTCCAGTATTTAAACATGCGCCCTATGAAAATACCTAAAACAACTAATAACGCTAATGAAAATTGGATAAGTATGTCCATCCACGTATGCAGGAAGTGCACATTCTTTTTCCATGAGTCTATGTTGAAATAGTTACATATCAGGTCATTGAATACTACTTGTTGCAGCCAGACAAACAAAAAAGCCAGCGCCAGTATCGAAATCCAGAATACTGCGTAATGTTGCTTTAGCAATAAGGGTGACAACGCGGTGATGGCTATCATGATGGGAAAGAATTTGCACGAGAATGTATTTCCTGTGAATGCAATGAAAGGAAGTAATTCGACATGCGGATAAAGATACAACACTTCCACATAGGCGAATAGAAGCAAAGCGAAGCACAGCAATACATATCTCAATGTCCTGTATTGAGGAGACAGAAATATCGAAGATGTGATTGAATGATGCATGATTTCCATATTAACCGATGTGCAAATGTATAAATAGTCTGTTAGAATTCAAATTTATATAGAATGTTAGGTAACGCAAGTGTTCCGCGATACGCTTCGATTTTGTTCGTGTGATAGTTATACATGTGTCCGTGAAATGATTTCGTCCCGGTCGCGTTGATGTGTTTTATTGCGAACTCGTGCGAAACTTTTTTCTTATTTATTTTGTAACTGATCGTATAGCTTGCTATAAACATCGGGTCGAATTGTTTGGAATAGGCGCGGCTTTCATCATATTGTACTTCATTGTCGGGATGTGCTATTGTTGCATCAAGATCAATCGGCGAATAACGGTCGCCACCCTGGTATGTCAGTTTCAGATTGGCACTCAATACGTTTTGTTTTTTGTTTCCGATCATCCACTCTTTTCCGCCTAGCATATTGAAAATATACCTGCGATTGTATCTTGTACTGTGCCATATACCGTCGCTCCCTTTGTAACGGGAATTGAAAAGCGAACCGGTAAACATATAATACC
>JAITVS010000107.1 GCA_031285685.1 Tannerella sp. | reverse complement strand
CAATCTGATAGCAGGACTTCTGGCATATAGCTTCTTGCCCAAGAAACCGACTATCAAAGTGGATTATATTGATGATAAACAACTATGCTTGTTCTAATTCTTATTTCGAACTCACGTTATTTATGTATTTTTGTCCTCTAATAAAATGATTTTTGTATATTTCTAACAAAAAAAACGAATTTGATTGCTCTTATTTATTATTAAAATATTAAAAATAATCCGCTATGAAAAAGAATTTGTTGCAATATGTGTGGGCAGGGCTTCTAACCTTCTGGATACCCTTGACGCTTATCATTTATGTTATTAAAACAATCTGGCCGGTAATAGAAAAGTTAAGTAAACCTATTTCCCGCATCCTACCTTTCCACAGTATCAGAGGCGAAATTTTAGATTCCGTAATAGGAGTGCTGATTATTGTCTTAATCAGCATATCAGTTGGTTGGATTGCAAAAAAATCTTTTCTAAAAAACTGGACGAGTAAGATAGAGAATATGCTTGGCCTGCTATTTCCAGGATTTTCTTTCTATAAGAATTATCTGAAAACAAATTCTTCGGAAAATATACAAAACGAATGGAAGTCGGTTATCGTTGAAGATAATGACGAACTCAAATTAGGATTTATCATCCAGGAACGCAAAGATGAATTGTGCGTGATTTATGTTCCCGGAGCTCCCAATCCTTATGAAGGTGAAATCGTCTTTAAACCGTCGTCCAACCTTCGCAGAATAAATATTCCTTTCTCCGAAACCGTAAAGATCATGCGCCAGTATGGAAAGGGATTTTCGGAAACATACGATAAATTCAATATTCCCGAAGATACACGGGTTTGATGGTACCTCCTCCACAAAAAGATCGTAGCTCGAATATTAAAATCATATAAAAGCATTAGGGTTAATTTTAGTGATATGTTTCTGTATGTGATCCGGAAGTTTTTCACAGAAAGAGAAAGCCCTGTCACCTACCCCTGTTAAACTTTCCGGAATATTAATTTTCTCAAGCATAAAACAACAGTTAAATGCATCGTCTCCGATCTCTTCGAGTGTATCCGGCAAAATAATTTCCTTTATGTCTGAAAACTCAAAAGCTTCATTTCCAATTCTTTTTACGCCATGAGGCACTTCAAGTTTTTCCAGACTACACCCAGCAAACAAGCTTTCGGGAATCTCAGATAAAAATTTCGGCAACATAACCTTTATGAGACTTCGGCAGCGGCAAAAAACGTGACTTCCAAGAATTGTAACAAAGTCAGGAATTATTATGCTTTTCAGTCCTGACTCGCGGAAAGCAGAAACCCCTATCTCTTTTACCCCTTTAGGTATTTCAAAGCTTTCCAAACTTGTGCAACCGGAGAACATTCCTTCTTCAATTTTGTCTATTGAACACTCTATAATAACTTCCCTAAGATTAGAGCACCCTCTAAAGACATCAATACCAATAGAATCTACGGAATCGGGGATTATGACTCTCTCTACCTTTGAATTATCACGAAACGCAAAACTTTCAAGCCACGTTATTTCATCCGGAATTTCTACATTACCCCTTAATCCAAGATATTGTACTAATCCGTATCCCGGCCTGTAATCACTGATAGCATAGAAAACATTATCAATAGTCACATAGAGACATTCAAAGTCATCACCAGCTTGCCGTTCTTCCGGTTTAATTCTATCATACTCCATTTTTACTCTGTTTTAATGTACGAAGATACAAACTCAAAAGCAAACCACAACTTATTTTATCTTCAATACCCAAGCGGATTGGCAGGGCATTTGCCAGTATTTGACACCGCTGACGTCGATTAGAAGTCGGTCGTTTTTGTATTTCCACGGGAGATTGCCTTCGCGGCCGAGCAGGGTTATTTTTGTACCGGCTGACGGTGGATCAATAGCAAGTTCTAATTGATCGGTGGTCCATTCGAGCGCGATGGCGTAGAGGGCATCGTTATTGGTAGTGTAGCATAGATAGGGCATTTGGGAGGAATACACAGCATTCAGGCCTTGTTGGGCTGAATTGTCGGCGGAGGTATAAAACGCGGAGGGAGGAATAACTTCTTTTTCCTGGCTTTTCGAATGCCAGAATAAACTCACGGAGGCATTTAATACGTCTTCAAAATATTCTACTTTGATCGCGTATTTTTTTCCGGCTTGCATTTTAAGAGTGCTCTTCGCGCTCTTGTTTTCAGCGTGGCTTTGTACGTTGCTCTCACTTCCTTCTTCATGTTTTTCCCAATTGTCAATCAGTAGCTTATTGTCTATCCATACGCGTATGCCATCGTCGGCTTTAGCTTCAAAAGTATATGTTTCGTTATACCTGGCTTCGATAAAACCGGTCCACGTTGCATTAAATCGGTCCACGCTAATACGCCGGTCGGGTGAGTTACGTACCCAGTTGAAGTGGATAGATGAGTCTATCCGCGATATTTCGACATTCTTTTCTTCTGTAAATTTTTTATAGGGGCGTGAGCCATAGATCGCTTCTCCGTTTACTTTCAGCCAATCACCCAACGCTAACAAACGTTCTTGTTGTAATAATGGAATTTTCCCGTCGGCCGACGGACCTACATTGAGTGTCATACCTCCTCCCGACGCAACCAACTGCGCGAAGTGGCGTATGAGTTCATCGTTGGTCAGATAGTTTTCTATCGGTTCGTTGCGATTCAGGCCGAAAGACCGGCCGAGTCCTCTACATTCCGCCCAGGGACGGTCGGTCTGTATGATGCCGGCGCTGTATTCAGGCGTACGAAAACCATATTCGGTTCCGTGTCCCCAACGGTCGTTTACAATCGCTTCATCGCCCACCGTGTTGTAATACCATGAAATCAGCTCGGTCGCACGCCATTGTTCGGCGGTATTATACCATTCGCCATCGGTAAATATCACAGATGGTTTATACTTGCCTACCAATTCTTTAAATTGTGGCACCATGTATTCGTTAACATAGCGGCCGATGGAGTCATTCGGATCTGTATACCAACGATGTAACGGATTATTCCATTCCGCCAACGAATAATAAAAACCCATCCGCATTCCTTTTTCGCGTACCGATTCGGTCAGGTCGCCCACGATATCGCGTTTCGGACCTCCCGTTACCGAGTTCCAGTCCGGCGCGTACTGGCTGTCCCACAAACAATAACCGTCATGATGTTTTGTAACAAGCAGCACATATCCGGCGCCACTTCGCTTGAATAAATCCGCCCATTCATCCGGATTAAATAATTCGGCCTTGAACAGACTGTTATAATCTTCGTATTTGAAATTTTCTCCATACACCCGTTGCTGGAATTCTTTGCGAGTCGTATTATTGAGAACGCCCAGCAGAAACCATTCCGCGTATTGTTCTTTGCCCGCCCATGCAGGCACAGAATATAGTCCCCAGTGAATAAATATACCCAGTTTAGCGTCGCTAAACCACTGCGGATAACCGCGTTGCTGCAAGGATTCCCAGGTAGGTTCAACCCTGGTTTGAGCCTGAGGCATCAGAAAAGACAAACAAAGTAAAACAGAGATTAAGTACTTCATAGATAATAGATCATTATATTAGTGGATTAATTTAGCAAATTATCAACAATCCCCTTGATAGAAATTCGCGTGTTGTCGGATTAAATGGTAACCAAAATTACCCTTGCCAAATCTTCATCAAGTTGAAAGTACAAATATATAGATCCATTTTTAGGTATCCAAATTATAATCATGCCAAAGATACAAGTCTGAAAGCAAATCAAAATCACCTAACATTTTTTGACAATAAAAGAAATAATAATTAAACTTTAAGTCTTGTCGAAAACTGAAAAAACGTTCTTTGCTGCCGCTGAATAATCAGTCGGCAGCAAAGAATAAACAAAATAAAAAACTTCACTTTCAATTTATGGTTTCGACCTCCAAGCGCCGCCCAGAAAAATCCAATGAACTGTATTTGGATTAGTAGTATTTGGATTAGTATTAAATACGATATCTCCCTCCGTCCATGTCCCGACAATTGGCGCTGCCGGCGCTTTACATTCGATGTTTTTACCGTTATAACGAATAGCGGTTATATTAGTATTAACCGACGTAAGATATTCACCTCCTATTGATTTCCATCTGAATCCGGAAATTGAAAAGCCATTGTCATAAAGAGCGTCAGCGCCTGTAACAGGAATATCAATATATTGAGTATAATTTGTACTTGTACCTCTGTATAATCGAAGAATACTTTGATTTCCACATAAAGCGCCATTAGCAAAACGAATCAACAATCCGGGGCCATTTTCAGTCATATAAATAGAATTACCGCTTGGCGCTATCCATGTTAATATTCCGCTTTGTCCTGCAATTAGCCTTGCTCTGTCCCAAAGAATTTGATATTTATAATAATAAGTTCCGGGCTCTTTATTCCATTTAGCTCCATCGTGATGACCATATCCGAATGCATTAGGAGTTAAAATATCGTTTACATAATTGGAATTAACCACATTATTATGTGGCATTATTCTGCCTTGCGTAGACAGTAGATAACTTTGCTGATTGAAAGCACTTATTGGATTGGATGAAGCGTCACAAACCAAAATACCATGCGTCATCATTGCCGTTATTTCGCCTGCTAACACCCTATAGCGATAAGTTTGTGAAAATTCCAACGAGGGTAAACTTCCTTTAACCTGTACATCATATTCACTAATAGTAGTAATGTCATAAGATGAAGTATCGCCCTCTCTTTTATCATAAAACAAAAACAAATCGCCTGATGATTTCACAACCGGGCCATTAGCATCTGATGCACTATTCACTACCAGACTCGGAAGTGTTCCTTTCGTGAAAAAATTATTCATGCTTGTCACATTCGAATTTCTAAATTCTACTTGCGCCCCATCTTCAAGATGATTGGAAGTAAAAGTTATAGCCTTGCTGCCTTCTATCAATACGTCATTATTAAGGATATTGGCATCAATTCTTCCACCATTACACATATTAACACGTAGCGCTTTAGTCATTTTTTCGCCGGATTCGGTAAAGAAAGATTTGGCTACAGCATTTTGTTCAAATAAAAAACCGTCTCCAAGTGAGTTAAAATCGAATGCATATAAAGTGGCTCCTGTGTGAATTTCCCTATCATTCCAACCATGCCAACAAGCGCATTTTGTTACTTTTTTAAGGTCAGAATATAAAAACAGTTCGGAAAATGCTTGTTTAAAATTCCACCAAAAACAAGAATCTATTTCAATAGACCCCACAGAAAGTATACCCCTCAAATTTACTACAGGTTCTATTCCTCCATAATACTGATTTGAAAATTGGAGGTATTTAATGACTGTACCCGCAGCATGGTTAACTTCCCAGCTATCACCAGTAGAATTGATGTTATGACGCATGAAAAAACCTCCTGTATAGCTACTTAAGCTGGCTCCGGGGACTAATACAGTGCCAGTCGTAGCAACAATTTCATAGGGTATACCCGGTTCACCACTCAAAATTATACCATTTTTCACGATAATTGAACTGTTAACCCGATACCATCCTCGCGGTATAAAAACTTCGCCGGTCTGTTTCATCAAAATGGCTTTATTTATTGCCGCCGCACAATCAACAGAAGATGTACTGATGCTAGTATAAGACTGAGCACCAAACCATTGAGGATACGACCGGTCAATATCCCAAGTGCCTGTCACATTCAGACTTGCATTGAATATCTGGGTGATGGGAGCAATAATCTTGGTTTTATTTCCCGTAAGAGTTGTTCCGCTTATTATACCACCCATAAAATAAAGAGTAACGCCCACAGGGAACGTCGTAGTACCTAATGAAGTATTACCACTGACAACATACGCCGTATTAGCTGTGATTCCTGTCGTAGGTAGTTCTGTCAAATTAGGAGGAACACCTAAAATAGAATTTTGTGCCCCAATAATCCCATCATTTACTTTTTCATTTGTTTCCATAATTGTTTTACTTTTAAAATTAAACTTGTTTTAAATGATCTAACACACACTGCCACTGCGAGTGGTTTTAACCGATTGAATTTCTATAATTCCAAGGCTTGGAAAACGCTCTTTTCCTGCTTTTTCATGAGTCAGATCACGAACAAGGCCAATTCAACATCAACAAATTTATAACCAGCCTATTACATAGAATTACTACTCATTTTTTCTGTGATTAAATAGTTACTTAATTTCATTATTGTTTTTAGATAAAGATAGGCTGTAAAAAACAAAAGAAGATTCCTTTTAGGTTCCTTTTTTTTAAATAATAAATAATTTGAATTGAAAAATATGGCTAATGCTATTGTATGTAAAAGCAAATAAAAGACCCGTTGATCATTTACTACGCAATATTATTCGGAGAAGATCACAGGATTTTAAATCTTTCTCTATTTTTTGGTGTGTTCGCACACAATTAGTGTAGGAATTGTTTTTTTATCTACAAATTATTACTACTTTTACAGCCCGTATCGGTTTATAAAAATCAGACAGATAAGATATTAATACTAATAAAAACATTTACTATGAAACAATTAGCTGACATCGGATTGATCGGTTTGGCTGTAATGGGTGAAAACCTTGTGCTGAACATGGAAAGTAAAGGCTACACGGTAGCTGTATTTAACCGCACAGTGGAGAAAGTGGACAAATTCGTCAACGGACGGGGAAAAGGCAAGAACTTTATCGGAACACATTCCATCGAGGAACTATGCAAATCACTCGAACGCCCGCGCAAGGTAATGATGCTGGTGAAAGCCGGTCAGGCGGTCGATGATTTCATCGAACAGATCATTCCTCATCTCGAACCGGGAGACGTGATCATCGATGGCGGAAATACACATTTTCCGGATACGATACGCCGTACGGCTTATGTGGAAAGTAAAGGTTTGTTATATATCGGAACGGGTGTTTCAGGTGGTGAAGAAGGAGCATTGAACGGTCCGTCTATGATGCCGGGAGGATCCAAAGCGGCATGGGAGCTCGTCAAACCGATCTTTCAGTCCATCTGCGCCAAAGCTGACGGCCAACCTTGTTGCGACTGGGTAGGTGAAAACGGCGCCGGCCACTTTGTGAAAATGGTGCACAACGGTATCGAATACGGTGATATGCAGCTGATCTGCGAAGTTTACCAGATAATGAAGGACCTGCTGGGTATGTCGGCACAGGAAATGCATGAAGTTTTTAAAGAATGGAACGAAGGAGAGTTGGATAGTTATCTGATTGAAATCACGCGCGACATTTTGGGTTACAAGGACGAAAAAGGAGAAGTGGTGGTTGATAAAATCTTAGATACGGCGGGTCAAAAAGGTACGGGAAAATGGACCGGCGTAACGGCGTTGGATCTGGGTGTTCCGTTAACTTTGATTGCCGAGTCGGTATTCGCACGTTGTTTGTCGGCACAGAAGGACGAACGGGTCATCGCTTCCAAACAGCTAACAGGTCCGAAACCCGTTTTTACCGGCGATAAGGCAGTGTTTATCAACGACCTGAAAAATGCGCTATACGCTTCAAAAATCGTTTCGTACGCCCAGGGATATTTATTGATGCGCGAAGCGGCAAAAGAATACAAATGGAACCTCAACTACGGAGGTATTGCACTGATGTGGAGAGGCGGATGCATTATCCGTTCCGCATTCCTCGGAGATATTAAAAAGGCGTTCGACAACAATCCGGAACTGGCCAATCTGTTACTGGATCCGTTCTTCAAAGAAAAAGTGATGTCCGCACAGGAAAGCTGGCGTCGCGTTATAACGGCAGCTATCACTAACGGCATCCCGGCTCCGTCGATGAGCGCAGGACTCACCTATTTCGACGGATACCGTACGGAACGCCTGCCGGCAAATCTGTTACAGGCGCAACGCGATTATTTCGGAGCGCATACCTATGAACGTACCGACCGTCCACGCGGAGAATTCTTCCATACCAACTGGACAGGAAAAGGTGGGGACACGGCAGCATCCACCTACGTTGTCTGATTTCCTTATATAATCTCATAAATCGTACCCCAAAAGTTTTTTTGTCTGACTTTTGGGGTATCGTTTTTTATTACCTCCAATCAATCGCACCTGGTTAATTTTCTATAAAAAATGCTTCATCTGTTGCATTTAACATTTCATGCTTTTATATTTGTCCGACGAATAAGATTAATCTCTTTAATAAGACCAACATTTCATTAAACGAATCAACCCATGGAAAATCTGAAAATCAATACGCAAACCATTACTTTAGTTGACCAGGTAGAAGATAAACTACTTACCTATTTCAAACAGAATGACCTGCATGCAGGTGATGCAATCCCGAATGAAATGGAGTTGGCCGGTGCATTGGGCGTGGCCAGAAGTGTTCTGAGGGAGGCTTTAAGCCGGTTAAAAATGATGGGAATGATCGAGACGCGGACACGCAGAGGGATGATACTGACCGAGCCGTCCATTTTAGGAGGGATGAAGCGGGTAGTCGATCCGCGTATTCTGAGCGAAGATTCCCTTTTCGACATCCTCGGGTTCCGTATAACGCTGGAAGTCGGCATCTGCAGTGATATCTTCAGTAATATTACGCCAAAAGATCTGGAAGAACTGGAAGAAATCGTAAAAATGGGAATTGCTTTTGAAAACAACGAATATGCACCTATCAGCGAATTCTCCTTCCATGCGAAGCTATATGAGATAACAGGAAACAAGACCATCTCCGAATTTCAGGAAATCATACATCCGGTCATGGTTTTCGTCAAGGATAAATTCAAAGACTTACTGGAGCCTATCAATATAGAGATGAAAAAGAAAAAGAAACTCGTCACACATGTTGACCTCCTTCATTTCATAAGGAATAAGGATCTGAACGGATACCGCGAAGCGATCGAACAGCATTTCGCCGTCTATAAGATATTTATGAGGAACAGAACCTGAACAAATTTAAACCCATACCAAAAACACATTTATGTCTAATACCTCCAGAATCCTGGCTATTTTAGGGTGCTTGTGCCTTGTCACCGTAATTAAAGCGTCCAACGAACGGATCAGGTGGGACAATACACTCACATTACCGGCAGTAAACGGATATGATCATCCGGGTCTGGCCGGTGCATATTCCGGTTTTATAAACGATATGCTGATCATTGCGGGTGGTGCAAACTTTCCGGATGCAATGCCCTGGGAAGGAGGAATAAAGGTATGGAACAAGGCCATTTATTCAATAAACATAAAAGATAAAAGCTGTCAGTGGAATGTGTCGGAAAACACACTTTCCCGTCCCCTCGCTTATGGTGTTTCCATACAATTAAACGAAAGTCTACTATGCATCGGAGGATGTGATTCTTCACAATGCTACAAGGATGTTTTTGAAATAAAAATGCAGGACGGAAAAATTTCCGTCTCCGGCGAATGGCCTCCGCTTCCTGTTCCCCTGGCCAACATGACGGGTGTCTTATCCGAAAACAAAATCTACATCGCCGGCGGACAGGAAAGTATGACCCGGCAGGAGGCCACCAGACATTTCCTCATGCTTGATATTTCCAATAAATCCAAAGGCTGGGTCGAACTGCCGTCATGGCCGGGCAAGGCAAGAGGGTATGCCGTCAGTGCTGCACAAAGCGACGGATTTGATAATTGCATCTATCTCTTCAGCGGACGCGATTATAAAAACGACAAATACCTGAAAATACTGTCGGACGGTTATTGTTATAATCCAAGGTTAAATGCATGGGAGCAACTGGAAGGATCTTTTCCCGTCATGGCAGGAACGGCGATTCCCACAGGAGCCAATCATATCGCAATATTCGGCGGCTCTGCGCAAATACTGCCCGGTTCCTCTAATCATCCCGGATTCAACCGGATGATGCGTTTATACCATACAATTACAAACACATTGATCGAAAAAGAAATCATTCCTTATCCGGTTCCCGTCACCACCAATGCACTCCGGAAAGATAATACATTCTATATCACAAGCGGAGAAATCAAACCCGGTGTACGCACCCCGCATATATTAACCGGCGAAGTAATTACCTCTGAAAAGGGATTGGGGTTGGTTAATATTATTGTCATTATCCTCTATTTTGCTTCGTTAGCCTGGATCGGATATTTCTTTTCAAAAAGACAGAAGAATACAGACGATTACTTTAAAGGGGGCGGACGGTTACCCTGGTGGGCCGTCGGGTTAAGTATATTCGGCACCAGCCTGAGCGCCATCACCTTCATGGCTATACCGGCAAAAGCCTATGCCACGGATTGGAGTTATATGCTTTTCAACGCAGGTATTATCATGGTAGTACCTATCATTCTGTTTTTGTTTATCCCCTTTTACCGCAGGCTCAATGTAACGACTGCCTACGAATACCTTGAACAACGCTTTAATCCGATGATACGGGTCATATGCAGTGTTGCATTTATTTTGTTCCAGATCGGACGAATGGGAATCGTCATGTTCCTTCCCGCCATTGCATTAAATGTCGTGACCGGATTCGATATCTTTTTATGTATCGGACTAATGGGTATACTTAGCCTGATATATACGATGATCGGAGGAATTGAAGCCGTAGTATGGACAGATGCACTACAGGTCGTCGTGCTGCTGGGTGGCGCCATTCTGGTTGTTTTTATCGCCGTATGGGATATACCGGGCGGATTCCATACTATTCTGAATGAAGCCGGGGATACAGGTAAATTCAGCCTGGGCAGCCTGGATTTTAACCTGAAGCAATCCACGGTATGGACAGTCCTGATTGCCACCCTGTTCACCAATCTGACCACTTACGGAACGGATCAGACCATGGTACAACGCTATATGACAACCGAAACGGAAAGCCAGGCCAGAAAAAGCGTCTGGACAAACGCCCTGTTAACCATACCGGCTACACTCATTTTCTTCTTTGTCGGAACGGTCTTATACGTTTATTACCGTCACAATCCCGGCGAATTAAGTATGACTATAGCTGACGGTGATGCGATCCTGCCCTGGTATATCTACACCAAACTCCCTCCCGGAACGGTCGGATTACTGATCTCAGGGATATTTGCAGCCGCCATGTCAACGTTAAGCAGTAGTATGAATTCTGCTGCAACGGCTTATATAACGGATATTCATCAGAAAATAACTTCAAAAAGTTCATTAAAAGCAGCCAAAACAGCGACTTTATTATTGGGCATCACGGGAATCGTATTTGCATTTATGATGGCGACCTGGGAAATTAAATCCATGTGGGACGAATTCAACAAAATACTGGGACTCGTTCTGGGCAGTATGGGAGGGCTGTTCCTGTTAGGGATGCTGACACGCAGGGCCAATACCGCAGGAGCATTGGCAGGAATTATCGGAAGTCTGATTGTCCAGTTGTTTGTGATGAAGTATCAGTCGGTTCATCTGCTGCTGTACACTACGACCGGATTTCTTTCCTGTTTTGTGATCGGCTACGTTTTCAGCCTGATTACTCCCGGAAACAAAAAAAATATCAACGAATTAACCATACACAAATTATTCACTAAACCCAAAACAGATAAATAAAACAAGTATGAAAAATTATCAACCACTCAAAGGCCTGATTGCCGCTGCTTTTACCCCGATGGATCGGGCAGGCCAAGTAAACCTGTCAGTCATTCGCTCCTATGCCGAACGGATGATCGGTTCGGAAGTGACAGGGATATTTATTTGCGGCACAACCGGCGAATCGGCCTCGTTAACGACAGAAGAACGGAAATCCATCACTTCCGAATGGATCAAATGGGCGAAAGGTAAATTAAAAGTAATTGTACATGTAGGCAGCAATTCCCAACCCCAGACCATGGAACTGGCCAGACATGCATATGAAAGCGGAGCAGATGCTATTGCCGCCATTGCCCCCGGTTTCTTTAAACCTGAAAACGTAAAAGAACTGATCGATTTTTTTATCCCGGTAGCCGGCTGTGCGGAAGAACTCCCGTTCTATTATTATAATATGCCGTCTATGACGGGTGTATATCTGCCGGTACCCCAATTGCTGGAAGAAGGGATAAAGCAGATTCCGAATTTAGCGGGAGTTAAGTTTACCCATAATAACCTGATGGAAATGGCGGAATGTCTGAATCTGGAAAACGGTCGTTTTGAAGTGCTGCACGGATATGATGAAATACTGATTACAGGATTGGCTCTGGGCGTAAAAGCAGGAGTCGGAAGTACATACAACTACATTCCGCACATCTATCAGGGCATCATCGACTCTTTCAACAAAAGCGATCTGGATACGGCCCGGAGATTGCAGATGAAATCCATTGATATAGTAAAGATAATCATTAAATACGGAGGTGGCGTACGTGGAGGAAAAGCGATTATGAATTTATTAAACATTGAGTGCGGACCCTGTCGTCTTCCTATGGCTCCATTCAGCAGGGAAGAATACGATCTATTGAAAAATGATCTGGAAAAAACCGGATTCTTTTATAACAAAAAGTAAGGGAAATGTCTTTTGGCAATTTCTATTTCCCTTACCGGTAAATTTTAAAAACAAATTATTTCTAAAATCAGTACAAAGATGAGAAAATTAAATTATTTTTACCTAATTCTATTCTTACTATTTTTCCCGAATGAATACCTTTTGGCACAGGATATAAATATTTCGGGAACAGTAACGGATAACGAAGGATTAACATTACCCGGCGTATCGGTCGTTGTCAAAGGTACCACAACCGGTATCAGTACGGATATCGATGGACAATATAGCCTGAAAGCATCCAAAGGATCTGTTTTAACCTTTTCCTATATCGGTTACGAATCACAGGATATTAAAATTAATAATCAGACGCAGATAAACGTTACCCTTCAGGAATCTACATTAGGGTTGGATGAAGTCGTTGTGGTCGCCTACGGCACACAATCAAGGCGTATGCTGACATCAGCCGTCTCCAAAGTAAATACGAAAGAACTGGAAAATATGGCGGTGAATAATGTCATGGAGGCATTGAAAGGAAAAGTTGCCGGAGCGCGTATATACGGGAGTTCGGGTCAGCCGGGCGAGTCGCCCACGATTATTATACGCGGAGGATCATCCATCAATAAAAGCAATTCGCCGTTGATACTGGTCGATGGTTTCGAACGTAGTTATAACGAAATCAACCCAAATGATATCGAATCGAT
>JAITVS010000423.1 GCA_031285685.1 Tannerella sp. | reverse complement strand
TTCACGACAAGGCAGATTTTTCCTGAAACGGATACCACATCTACGCGTTTAACGGATTCATATCCTTTAAGAGAAACATGATTGGAAAATCTTGTTGGGGAAATGTTAACCGAAGCGTTAATGTTTTCCGTATCTACGGAAGTAATATAAGCTTTATCGCTTTTTTCACTTTCAATGATATCATCATAAATCGCAGAAACTTCATAATAATGGGAAAAGGAGTTTTCTGCATATGTATATGTAGTCTCTGAAGCATTAATAACTTCATAAAAAGAGCCGCTACGATAAATGTTGTATCTTGTAACCTCTGGGAATACCGCGGGCTGAGAACTCCGCAGAGACACCGTATTTTCTATCATAGGAATGGCCGCTACGCGGGGTTGGACATTCCGGCTTTCAGTTATTTCCGAATTATGATTGAGAAGAACACTACTTCTATTATCTGCTGGTATAGTTCCGCTTTCAGATGAGACAATAGCTGAAACTGCAAAATTATAATATTGCTTACCTTCCGGGGAATATTCATTATATGCTGCCCAGTTGTTACCATCGAAAGAATAAATATTACCCTTTCCACCAACAACAGGTCCGTTATCAGAAATTGCCGGATAAAAATAATCCCCAACCTGTGATACATATATAGATACAATAAGAGATTTAGATCCATCTATAACAAATGGTTCGTCTAAAGGTATTGTATTAATACTCAAATAATCGAGAGATGAGGTGTCTATGTTTTTTTTGTAAGTTCGGTTTCCTTGTGAAATATAAACTTCATAGGTATGAGTCCTCATTGGTATAAACTGAACTGCTTTTATTGTTTTTTTATTGAGTGGGGATATTTCGTCCGGAGTCCATTTTTGACCAAAATAGAATGGATCATTGTGTTTAAATCCAACTGTATACATTGTCTCCATTGTACCCCAGTAAATGGTTTGCTCATAAAGTGGTGCGTTCCAACTCAGTTCAATCTGATTATTATCGTTACTTAAGCGTTTGGCATTTAAATCTGAAGGAGCCTTATATTGCACGTAAAACATTGTAGCTGTAGTGAAAGCAGACTCTTCCTTATCGGCATAAACGGCAGATACGGAGTAAGCAAGAGAGCCGGTAACCGGTTCATAATCTACAAAATATAATGAAGTTGTTTCTCCTATTTTTGTATTGTTGCGATAGATATTGTACCCTACCGGCGTTTCTTTTTCGTCTGACGGAGCTTTCCAGGTCAGAGATACACTCCGGCCTAAGTTTACAACCTTCAGATTGGTCGGTGAAGGTTTAAGTTCTTTACGAAAACGGCCGCATAGTGTCTCTACTCCCAGATTCAGCGGGTCAAGCCATACATCCATGCGTGTGGACGAATCTGTTTTATATTTATCCCAATGATAACTCATTTTTCCGTAAATATTAAACCCCCTTCGAATAGTACAGGAAGAGCTGCCTCCTGTCAAGGTTCCTATTACCAGCTTATTTTCATTGTATAACGGAGAGCCGGAAGAACCTTCTTCCGTAACACTGAATCCGTTAGCGGTTTGTGCAAAAATTAGATTCCAATGCGCATTTTTATCACATGTAAACTGAGTTACTTCAAATGTATAATTTGTAGTTGGCGTATTATAAGTTGATATTTTTTTATAATCTCCCGACGGATGATGAATACATACACCTGACAATGCTGCGACACCTCTGCGATCCCATCCGTTATAAAAAACATCGTAATCTTCCGGTATCATATCATTGAGCATCAGCAACAGTCCGTCTGATCCTCCGTCCAATCCCGTCTGAGCAAGCTTCTTACAGCCTGTCATTGTTTTTGCAATAATCGGAAGCGAGCTGTTACTGCAATCTTCGCGTTCTCTGTGAAAATAAAACAGCCATTGTTCAAAATCAGAATCACTCGACGAAACATTATACCTATTATTATAAGCACAATGCAGAGCAGTCAAAACCAGTGGTTTAAAATCTTCCGCTGTGTTATTCATCAGTGAGGCTGTACAAATGTAGTTTTCATTCCCAACTACCTGTACAGTATAGCATACACTTTTCTTTTCGTTTTGCCATGCAATTCCTTCTTCACAGTTGATATTTACCATGCATGAACCGGAGGCACGTGTGGTAATGCCGCAAAATGTCCGTAATGCTGCCGTATTATATCCGTATCCGATCTCATTGATATTTATACGGGGTTTTTCTTTACTCGTATTCGATTCTACATATTCAAGGATCAGTTCGTCGCCTCCGATAAACTCCGTGGCAAAAAGTCCGCCGGAAGGATGCGTACGATGTGTATAGGCGCCTAATATCTGCGATTTATTCGCACTGTAAATAAAAAGTTTTCCGCCTTCGGGAATATAAAAATCATTATAATAGAGCATGATGGCTACGGCATCATCTGCTTTAAGATGTAAGCGCCAGATCTTTTCTCCTCCCGGTAAAGTAGTCCGATAACCGGAATTATCCATCGTATAGTCCACCGGTATCAGTCTTGCTACCGGCTTAGGAGCACCATCACGGGCCTGCCAGTCATCGGTTTCGCGTAAATCTTCAATATAAAAATCTATCGGAACCTTTGTCTCTGCAGTTGCTTTACGTAACATTTGCTGATAACTAAAACTTGGGGGAAGTCCTCCTTCGCTGATTTGTGCAAAAATATGAGGAGAAAGGAATAAAAGTATGCCGACCAGGCATGTAAACAATGACCTCCGAAATCCAAATTTCATTATTTTATAGATGTTCATCATAAATAGTCTGAATTAATAATTTGCAAATGTATAAAAAAAACTTACTTTTGCGAAAAATATTAGACCAACATCTTCTTTTTACACACTAACATTCAACATATTTATGTTAACACATCATTTTTTCACCCCAAAAGTTGTTTTTACTTTGTGCGGCATTGCGTTTTTTTGTACGGTCGGAGCTCAAAAGAATAATTTCGGCTATAGTTTTTATGGTTTTGTACGTGGTGATATCTATTACAATTCAAGGAGTAATGTAGAAGGCGTAGACGGACTTTTTTATCTGTACCCCAAAGATAAACTGTATGATGCTGACGGGAAAGATTTGAATGCTACGCCTAATGGGAGTTTTTATACCCTTGCCACACGCCTCGGATTAGACGTGAAAGGTCCTGACATAGGGACCGCGAAAACTTCCGCTAAGATAGAAACTGATTTCGGAGGGACAACAAATGTACATTTTATGCTTCGTCTTCGGCAGGCTTATGTGAGGTTAGAGTGGCAGAAGGGTTCATCTCTCTTGTTGGGACAGACCTGGCATCCTTTGTTCGGTGATGTGATACCAGGTGTCCTCAATCTGTCTACCGGATCACCTTTTCAGCCTTTTAACCGTAGTCCGCAGATAAATTACCAATACAAACAGGGAAAACTGAGGTTCACAACAAGTGCGGTTTATCAACTGATGTATACATCATACGGGCCTGAAGGCAGAGGTGAACAATATTTAAAAAATGGGGTTATTCCGGAATTATATGCAGGGGTTGACTATAAAACGGATCATTTTCTGATAGGGGCCGGCATTGATATGCTTTCCCTCAAACCGCGCCTGCAATCTGTCGTTGACGGCAAAATATTCCGTGTAAATGAACGCGTCACATCTTTCTCTTATGATTTACACGGGGAATATGTATATAATAAGTTAAAAATATCGGGAAGGACAATACTTGCTTCCAATCAGGGGCATAATGCGATGATAGGAGGTTATGGGGTGACGAAGATCAGTGATCGTACAGGAAAACAGGATTATACGGATTTTCGACACTCTACGTCGTGGATTAATTTTGTTTACGGAAAAAAATACCAGGGTTGTTTTTTTGCCGGATATACCAAAAATTTAGGAACGTCGGATAACCTTGTAAGTATAAATAAATTATATGGTTCGGGGCTGGATATTGATCAGTTTATGAATTTGAGTTTTTGTATGAGATATGTTTTACCTCATTGGAATATAGGGCTTGAATATGCGCTGGCTACAGCCTGGTATGGAGATATGAATCTATCAAACGGGAAGGTGATAAACACACATGATGTGTCAAATCATCGTATAGAAAGCGTATTTATTTATACCTTCTGAAAATCAGATTAAAAAGCCTGAGTATGGTAGGGTAGGTCATTGCACCGGTGAACCCCCCCAGTATATCGGCGATTAAGTCATATAAATCACCTGTGCGGTTAAAAACTTCATTTTGTAATATCTCAATAAGGCCTCCATATGCAAAAGCCAGCAATGTGGATAGCAGAATGATCTGAAAATAACTTTTTCTTGTCTGAAAATTGAATAATAAGCTCAATAAAACAGACTGTACAAAGAAAAAACCAAAATGGGCCACTTTATCAATATATGGAATTTTCAGGCTGGGTAAATTATTGGAGGGCATTGTGCAAAATACAAAGATAAGGATTGCCCATGCAATGCTTAGCGTCAATAATATATATGTTTTTTTTCCTATTCCCATATGAAAGCCTATCATGCAACCTATTAAGATCTGAATTATATCACAATCATGCCTCTTAGACAAGGCAAAGATAATTATTTAAGATAAAATCCCTCTTATTAAGAAACAATAAAAGGGATAGATTTATTGTATATGAATAATTTTACCCCATTTTTTATAAAAGATAAATGTTTCAACGGCTAAGCCCTAAAATATGAATCAATTTATTTTGTATTGCACTCGACTTGCATTATATTTGTAGTAACTGAGTATTAATATTGCTGAGCAGTTTTCATGTTGATAATTTTTGGTGGGCATTACTGTTCAGTATCATAATGAGTATTGTTGTTAGTATTATGGAAAGTTTTGTTTAAAAATAAGAAAACGGAATTATCCGGTGCTTTCTGGGTAATTCCGTTTTTCTTACAGTCTGTTTTTGCTTTTATTTGCCTACTGTTATTTTGCTGATCTGATTGATTTTTTTCAGATCGGAGTAATCATATTGATATAATCCGTCATCTGCTATCATCATCAATACATTGTTATAAGGTATTACATCATATCCTTCCATCCCTGAATAATGTACCAGCTGGTTTGCCATTATTTTTTGCGGTTCGGTGGCATTGAAAACTTTTAGACCATCGTCACACACGAATAATGTTCCGTTATCTATGCCCAAACCTTTCGGCCTTTTCATTGTATAGGTGACAATATGGGCCGGATTTTTTACGTCACTTACATCAATAATAATCAATTCGTTTGTGTTTTGCCCGCAAAAATTTCCGGAATGAACCGTAACATATGCAATGTCATTTTCAACAACAACAGGATCGCACCCAAAGACATGCCAGACCATTGACATATATTCGGGTTTCAAGGGTTCTTTCACAGAATAAATCATCATACCGGTGGGGGTTCCCATGAACATATTTTCGCCGTAACTGAAAATCGTTTCGACATTTCCTCCTATAGGCAGGTTTTCTACCGCTTTTACCGGTTCGGATGCAGAAAGGTCAAATATACTCATACTGTTATTGATGACAGTGTACAGATAATCCTTATAGAGGCTGAATCGTGACATGGAGCCGTTTACTCCTTGTCCTCCTCCACTTCCGCTATTGCTATAGTTCGCACTTGGACTTGCAGCATCCATGACCATCCTGTTTTTATCGTAGTATTCAATATATGTTTCTGTCCGTTTTTTCAAATCCCATCCGACGACAACATATCTTTTACGGTCGGTTTCTACAAAGCATTTTGTGTAATCATAGTTATATTCATTATCAATAGGCGGAAGAGCCTGTTCGAATACATTTTCCAACCGGTTGACATATTCGGGATTTCCGGGATTGGAAAGATTAAACCAAAGCAAATCTACATAAGAATCCGCATACAACCGATTATTTCGTACGGCAATGTCGGTATTGCCATCCAGCTCTACAAAACCTGCAGCTGTCGGTTGGTGAGGATTTCGATTATCTATTATATGAATCCCCGTACCCGGCTCGGAAATATAGAGGTATCCATCATAAAAACAAATCTTTCCCTGTTCCTTGATGGGTTGTGCTGACTTTGTTTTTATCTCTTTACTTCTGAATTCTGTTGCAGACATAAAAACAGGTTCATTGATCATGTACTCTACGGTTTTGGTTTTATAAACGGAGTCATCACAACCGAGAAAAAAACCGGTTGCGAGCATCATCATTAATAATAATTTTTTTTTCATTGTCAATTTGGAATTAAGTTAGTATATAAGTTGATTAGACGGTAAACTATAAATCATAACGAAGCCCGATCCGAAGGTTAAAATTAAACGGATCTTCTGTGCGTTTGCTTATAGGTTGATTGTTGTCAAAATAATAAGAAACGCCCGGCTCAACATATAGGTTCATATCTTTAAAGAAATTATAGGAGACTCCGATACCTCCATTCAGAGACCATTGTAACCCGGAGATACTGTTTTTCTCTTTACCATATGTATCATATCGTTTGTATACGGATTGTAACCCCTTTTCTGCCATACCGCCTCCGGAAACATAAATGTTCCACCGGCGGTTATTCCACAAATCTACAATGAGATTTACCGGTATACCCAGGTAATGTAGATTTAATGTTGCATCATAACTCCGGTTTCCCCGGATTTCCATATCCGTAGAAAGGAATGAATAGATTAATCCGGTTTCTAAGCCCAGGGTTTTATTCAGTTTTTTGCGCACGGTTATTCCGGCAGATATCGGTATGGAGTGAGTCATGTCGGTAATTTCATCTTCATAATTGTTACCTTCGTTATTATTATAATTTCCACTTCCAAGTCCCGATCCGTTTCCGAGACTTTCGCCGGGAGACAACATATCTGATTGATAGGTTTTATCCAGAGAGCCAAGGAACGATCCTATTTCACTTCCGTAACCCATACCTGCGGATATCTGCCACTCGCGATTCTTCAGGGAGCGGTCATTCGGACTTGAGTTATAAGCGATCAGGTTCCCGCGATGCTGATGTTGTTTTTTGTCGGTATCCTTGGGAACAGAAGGCCTATCCTCTTGTATTTCGATTGCTTTTTCTTCATGGTTTTCTAAACTTTCGGCTTCAAAGTTTTCGATATCGTCTGTACCTGTGTTCGATTCTTCTACTTCTGCCGTTTCATATATGATAATTTCATCATTTTCTTTCATGTCATCAGTCTCTTTACCGGCAGGCAGGATAACCGGCATTTTTTGCTTTGTGTTCTTTTTTGCTGCATCTGCAATTATCTCTTTATGATAATGTCCGGAATATGAGTTTGAAAAATCGTCTTCCGCGGCCACACTCTTTTCCGGTACAATGATTTTTGCCGGCATTTCTTTTGATTCGGTTACCGGATCGGAGGTATGACGATTTTTTTCCATGATGGTATTATTTAGTATAAAGACAGCGACAAAAATAGAAGCAGCTATTGTCATAGGCCATATCAGGGATAGGCGGCGTTTTTTGCGCATACGGATTTCGATCTCATCCCAGCAACTTTCATCGGGAGGGGACGGATTGTTTATAAGCCTTTGCCGGACATATTCACTGAAATGATCCCTAGGCTCATTTGACCTTTCGCTGTCTGACATGTTGATTTCCTATTAATAATTTCACACTTTTTTGTAAAGAATTCCTTGCGCGTAGAAACTGTGTTTTGGATGTTGCGACACTGATACCTAACGCCTCCGCTATTTCATTGTGAGAAAATCCCTCGATCGCATACATATTAAATACGGCCCTGTATCCGGGAGGCAGTTTATTCACACAATTCATCAGGTCGTCTGCCGACAGCTGATCTAAAACGGATACATCAACATCTTTTAGTTGTTCATTGTAATCAGCAATGTCAACCGCCGATCTTAATGCATCCGTTTTTCGAAGATATTCAAGAGCTGTCGTAACAAATACCCTATGCATCCAACCGGCAAAAACACCCTTGTTGGAATATGTATTGATTTTGGTGAACACCTTTATGAAACCGTCCTGCAGCAAATCACGGGCTGTTTCCCGATCGCCAACGTAACGTATGCAAAGGCTCATCATGGTAGGAGCGTACATCTCGTAAACTTTTTTACGAGCCCACGATTCCCCCCGCACACACGCGTTAATAATCTCCTGTTCATCCATATGTGTTACGCTCTCCTTAATATGATGCAAAGCCTGGATATAAGGTTGCATCAAAATTAAAAAAAATAATTTATTATAAAAATATCCTTTTTTATTGCCTGGCATCATCAAACCAACCTGTTACGATTAAAGTCATTTATTCTTTTCTTTTTCACAACTAAAAACCGTACCTTTGCCGTTCATTTTAATAGGTAGTATAACTCTATGATTTCTGTCGATTCGTTAGCGGTTGAGTTTGGCGGACAAACTCTATTCAAAGATATTTCTTTTGTAATAAATGAAAATGATCGTATTGCCCTGATGGGTAAAAACGGTGCGGGTAAGTCAACATTGTTGAAAATCCTGGCAGGTGCGCGTGAGCCTTCGCGGGGAAAGGTGTCTGTGCCTGAGGGAGCAACAATTGCTTATCTTCCTCAACATCTTCTGACGGAAGACAGTCGTACTGTTTTCGAAGAAGCGTCTCTGGCTTTCGCAGAAATTCAGCAGATGGAGGCAAAAATCAATGAAATCAATGAACAGCTGGCTATACGCACCGATTATGAATCGGATGAATATATGCAGCTGATAGAACAGATGTCCGCCTTGAGTGAACGTTTTTATAGCATTGAAGAGCGGAATTATGATGCGGAGGTAGAAAAGAAGTTGCTCGGGCTTGGATTTAAAAGAAGCGATTTTACGCGGAATACTTCCGAGTTCAGCGGAGGATGGCGTATGCGTATCGAATTGGCTAAAATGTTGTTGCGCGAACCGGACCTGATTCTTTTGGATGAGCCGACGAATCACCTTGACATAGAGTCTATCCAGTGGCTTGAGAATTTCCTGATTAATTCGGCGAAAGCGGTAATCGTTATTTCGCATGACCGTGCTTTTGTGGATAACATTACCAACCGGACAATAGAGGTGACCCTGGGGCGTATTTACGATTATAAAGCCAAATATTCACACTACCTGGAACTTAGGCGCGAACGTCGTGAACAGCAACAGAAACAATATGACGATCAGCAAAAAATGATCGCAGAAACTAAAGAATTTATTGAACGGTTTAAGGGGACTTATTCGAAAACATTACAAGTTCAGTCACGCGTGAAAATGCTAGAAAAACTTGAATTGATAGAAGTCGATGAAGAGGACACTTCAGCTTTAAGGTTGAAATTTCCTCCTGCTCCGCGTTCGGGAAACTATCCCATTACGACGGAAATGGTTTCCAAATCTTACGGAGACAAGCTCGTTTTTGAAAAAGTCAGCCTTACTATAGAACGGGGCGAGAAGATTGCTTTTGTCGGTAAAAACGGTGAAGGTAAATCGACATTGGTCAAATGTATCATGAACGAGATTCAATATGGAGGAAACCTGCAACTTGGACATAATGTGCAAATCGGCTATTTTGCCCAGAATCAGGCAGCCACATTGGATGAATCACTGACTGTTTTTCAGACAATTGATGATATTGCTGTCGGAGATATACGTACAAAAATCCGTGACCTGTTGGGTGCATTTATGTTTGGCCGCAATGATATAGATAAAAAAGTAAAAGTGCTTTCCGGTGGCGAGCGTCAGCGTCTGGCAATGATTAAATTGTTGTTAGAACCGGTCAATCTGCTTATTCTCGATGAGCCGACCAACCATTTGGATATGAAGACAAAAGATGTCCTTAAACAAGCATTAAATGATTTTGACGGGACCCTCATCATTGTATCGCATGACCGTGACTTTCTGGATGGGCTTGTGCAGAAAGTATATGAATTTGGAAATCAGCGTGTAACGGAACATTTGGAAGATATCTACGGTTTCCTCCGTAAGAAAAATATGGAAAATTTGCGGGAAATTGAAAAATAAGGAACTCATACCCAGATTATGGACGGGAAGTTTTTTGGCTGCATGTACAGGTAATTTCCTGCTCTTCTTCGCGTTTTATTTACTGCTTCCGGTAATGCCGTTATACCTTATTGAGGTTTTCAAAACGAGCAATTCGGCTGCGGGAATTGTTCTTTCCTGCTATACGGTGGCTGCTTTGATCATAAGGCCGTTTGCCGGATTTGCTTTAGACCGCTTCCCGCGTAAACCGATTTATCTGTTGGCCTATATATCATTTATCCTGGTATTTGTAGGTTATGCACAGGCTACACTTTTGAGTATTATTATATTTATGCGTGTATTGCACGGATTGACATTTGGTCTTTTAACGACCGCGAGTAATACAATCATCGTAGATATTATGCCATCCGCGAGGCGTGGCGAAGGGCTTGGTTATTTTGGTGTGGCAAATAACCTGGCGATGGCTTTCGGCCCGATGGTGAGCCTTTTCTTAGCAGAGAAATATAGCTATATATTCATTTTCTACTTTGCTATAGGTATGGGACTTATTGGTTTTTGTTTTGCGAATATGATCCGTATGCCTCAAAAGCTACAGGATTCTCAAGTGGTAAAACAGGATTCTCCGGTATTAAAAGAAGAAGCAATTATCGGCAACTATAATTTCCTTGACCGCTTTTTTCTTTTAAAGGGATTACGTGCCGGACTCTGTCTGATGCTTCTTGCCATTCCATATGGAATGACGACGAGCTATATTTCGATTTATGGTAAGGATTTAGGCATTCAGACCGGAATGGGTGTATTTTTTTCCCTGATGGCTGTAGGACTGATCGGTTCACGTCTTTTTTCCGGTAAATTAGTTGATAAGGGTTTTCTGACACATGTTATTTCCTGGGGGAGCTTGATTTGTTCCGTTAGTTTCTTCATGCTATCCGGCCTCCGGCAATCTGGGCAAATATCAAGCATATTGCCGGTTATCGGTTTTTATATTGTACCGTTTTTACTTGGTGTGGGTTATGGGATGATGTTTCCGGCATACAACACGCTTTTTGTAAATCTGGCGCCCCATAACCGGCGTGCTACGGCAAGTTCCACTTATCTTACCAGTTGGGATGTCGGGATAGGGATCGGTCTTATCAGCGGAGGGCAAATTGCTGATTCCGCAGGTGGACTGTCTCTTGCTTATCTTGCAGGCGCCGTTGCCGCAACAGCATCCTTTTTAATATTCAGTAAAATTGCAGCTCCACATTTTTTGCAGAACAAACTAAGGTAACATTGGGTCAGTCCGAAATAATTAGTCGTAAATGAACAGAAATGGGATTTAATAATGAAAAAAAAGCCATAATAATCAATTGATCATTATGGCTTTTTAAGTACCCAGAGCCGGGATCGAACCGGCATGTCATTGCTGACACTGGTGTTTGAGACCAGCGCGTCTACCGATTCCGCCATCTGGGCTTTCGGTAAAGACGCGGCAAAGGTAATCATTTTTTTTTAATCTGCAAGCGTTTGATTTTTTTTGTATGAATCGGGAATTAAAGCGGATATTTTTTTGTGCTACCCTCATTTTGCCGTATATTTGTTGACAAATTGAAAGAGATTTGTAACAAATAATATGAATATGACAACAAAAAAGATTTTACTGGAAGAGAAGGATATTCCATCGATGTGGTATAATATTGTTGCGGATATGAAAAATAAACCGCTGCCACCACTTAATCCGGCAACCAAACAGCCGCTTACCCCAGAGGATCTGTATCCTCTTTTTGCAAAAGAACTTTCTGAACAGGAACTCAATCAGAAGGACCAATGGATCGAGATCCCGGAAGAAGTACGTGACCTGTACAGAATGTGGCGTCCTACACCGTTGGTGCGTGCGTACGGATTGGAAAAGGCGCTTGATACACCGGCACATATTTATTTTAAGAACGAAAGTACAAGTCCTATCGGTTCACATAAGCTTAACTCTGCCATTGCACAAGCTTACTATTGCAAGAAGGAAGGAGTTTCAAATATTACTACTGAAACGGGAGCGGGTCAGTGGGGAGCAGCTATGTCATATGCTGCGAAAGCTTTTGGTTTGGAACTTGCCGTCTATATGGTGAAGATAATTTATGAGCAAAAGCCTTATCGCCGCTCCATTATGCAGACATTCGGGGCTCAGGTGATTGCTTCGCCGAGTATGAGTACGAAAGCGGGCCGTAAAATAATAACAGAAAATCCCCAATATATGGGAAGCCTGGGTACTGCTATTTCAGAGGCCGTGGAGCTTGCCATGCAAACGCCTAATTGTAAGTATGTATTGGGAAGTGTATTGAATCATGTGGCTTTGCATCAGACAGTGATAGGACTTGAAGCTGAAAAGCAGATGGAAATAGCCGGGGAATATCCGGATGTGATTGTCGCTTGCTTCGGTGGCGGTTCAAATTTTGCAGGAATCGCATTCCCGTTTTTACGTCATAAATTTACGGAGGGAAAAGACATACGCGTTGTTGCCGCAGAACCGGCATCTTGTCCTAAACTTACACATGGGGTATTTCAATATGATTTTGGGGATGAGGCAGGTTATACGCCTTTGTTACCGATGTATACACTTGGTCATACGTTTGCGCCTCCTCATATTCATGCCGGAGGGCTTCGTTACCATGGTGCGGGTTCTATCGTCAGCCAGTTGCATAAAGACGGTGTGATGGAGGCCACTGATGTAAAACAGCTCGATGCTTTTAAGGCGGCTGTTCTTTTTGCCCAGACAGAAAGTATAATACCTGCTCCCGAATCATCGCATGCAATCGCTGCAGTTATTCGTGAGGCAGAGCAGGCTAAAATAGAAGGAAAACAAAAGACGATCCTGTTTAACCTATCCGGACACGGACTGATCGATATGGCCTCTTATGACCAATATTTGGCCGGCGATCTTTCAAATTACGAATTAACCGATGCCGATCTGGCTAAGAGCATCGATCCTCTTGAGAAGATCATTTGAGAATGTTGCATTAATTGTTATCAGCATCCAAAATATAAGAGGCTGTCTCACAATAGAAGTGAGATGGCCTTTTTCTTGGATTTTTTCGACAGATTATTTTTTATTTTTTGGGATAATTGCTTATTATCATCCAATTTTGATTTTCGGATAATAAATTTGTGTTGATTTTTTACAAAAGGCAGGTTTTTGCCTTAATCAGGCTACTTTCTTAGCAATGTTGTGAGCAATGGCCAATAATCCGACTTCAATTTCCACTTTATGGATACCCCGAAGCAAGAATCGTTTGAATCCTTTGTTGTTTTTTAGATTCCCGAAGACAGCTTCTACGTCACAGGGTCTTTTTGAACGGTGTTTTAATCCTTCCTCCGAAGTGAGTTTCTTCCGTTCGATCGCTTTTAGTTTCCGTAACCTATGATTAATCTGTACTTTCCGGTTGCCTTTACCCTGGTGGCATTGTCCCCTCAAGGGGCATCCTTCACACCACCTGGCTTGATACAGGCTGCTGGTTTGTATAAATCCAGAGGTAGTTTTTCTCTTCAGTTCCCCGATCTTCTTCATCTTCTGTCCCATAGGGCAGTATACACAATCCTGGTCAGTATTGTAGTACAGGTTATCACTACGGAAAGGATCCAACCTCCATTTTTTTGTTTGTTCCTTGTGGAAGTAATTGTATTTGATATAGGTCTGGATTTCCTTGCTTTGGGCATAAAGATAGTTTTCTTCACTGCCGTATCCGGCATCGGCTACCGAGAATTGGGGGTACTGTCCGTATAGTTCATGGAAACTGTCCATGTGAGGGGCATAGGTATTGGTATCTGCTGTAGTTTGATGTAAAGAATAGTTGAGGATGAACTGGTCCTGGGTGGAGATCTGCAGATTATACCCGGGTTTGAGTTGTCCGTTCTTCATGTAGTCTTCTTTCATCCGCATGAAAGTGGCATCCTGGTCGGTCTTGGAATAGGAGTTACGTTCTCCCAAGATGGCTCCCTGTTGTTCATACCTGCGTAATTGCTCCGGCCAGGCCTTTTTTACCCGTTTCAGTTTTTGGGTAACTTTTTTATCTGCATTTGCACCTTCCAACGCAGTTTCGATCATATCTACTGCTTCTTCCACTTTCTCAGGAGTAACTTCCTGGTAAGTCATTGGCGCCGAATCCCGTAATTCTTGTTTGGTAACACTTTCCGCATAAGACCATAACTCATTAATTTGGTCTGCAATCTTACCGATCCGGGTAGTGATGGATTTACCCCAGACAAAGGTATAACGGTTCGCATTGGCTTCTATTTTGGTTCCATCCGTATAAGTGGTTTCCAAACTCACCAACCCTTCCTGAACCAGGAACTTGACAATCGATGCAAAAACTTCCTTTAAAATTCCTTTCAAGCGTCCACTACGGAAACGGTTGATCGTATTATGGTCCGGACTGCTCATCCCGTTGAGCCACAGGAAACGGACATCATTCTTGCCCAGTTCTTCGATCCTGCGGGAAGAATAGGTATTGCGAAGATAGGCATAAATAAGCATCTTGAGCATCAAACGGGGATGGTAAGCCGGATTGCCAACTATAGAATATTGCCTGAGTAAAACACTCAAATCCAACTGCTCGATAATCCGGTCTACAACCCGAACCGGATCATTTTTGTCGATAAAGTCTCCCAAACAAGGCGGAAGTAGCAGATTATCGTTGGTAGTATAACTCTTAAACATTATCTTTACAGTGAAATTATAACAATCCAAATTTAAACAATTTGGAGCATATTTGCAAGTCTGAGCTTGGGAAAGTTTGGACTTGTTTTTTTACTACCCCCCCAAAAAAAAAGACTGCCTCACATAATTGTGAGACAGCCTCTTATATTTAATCGTTTAATTATTACAGCCTTTTCAAAACCTTTTTAGACCAGCCATTATTGCTATTTACAAAGTAAATGCCGTTTGGCAGATTATGAAGGTCGAATGTAATCCTACCTTCTTTTTTTACAGCAGTATAAACTAAAATCCCATTGATATTATATACAGTAATTTTTTCTGGATCAGGACTATCTATGGTTAGTGTACCATTTATAATGGAAACTTTCACCTTGTCATTTATTCTATAGTCTTCGTTATTTGTAGCGTCAGATTTTTCGGAGCGACCGGACACCTTTTCTATAATGATGCCAAAGTCTTTCCATACGGACGCGGTTTCATAAGCGGTTTTTGTTCCAGCAGGTACAATCAGTGTAGCACCAGAGATTGGGCTTGTATAGTTGATGCCGGCGTAATCAGCAAAAATATGGGGTTTTACAGATTGAGGAACTTCCCAGTTAACTTCAAATGTTTTTAATGATTTGCAATCACTAAAGACATAATTACCTATTATAACATACCCTGTCGCCGATATTTTTATATTTGTCAAATTGTCGCATTTATAAAAAGCACCTTCTGTGATTGTTGTTGTTGATTGGGGAATATCTATATGCGTTAAAGCATAACAATAGGAAAATGCATAACTATATATCACACCTACGTTACTCGGTATTTCAATATCTGTTAATGATGTACAGCCATAAAATGCATAAGAACCGATATAAGTGATGCCTTCGGGGAGAGTCGCCGTAGTTATTTTATAACAATCATAGAACGCATAAAATCCGATGGTTGTTATTCCTTCCCCTATTATGACTTCTTTGATCATATTGCGATAGGGATACCATGGGATGCCAATCGCATAATTATAGTTTTTCATTGCTCCGGTTCCTGAAATATAGAGGGTACTGTCAATTATTTTCCAAAAAATGTTTCCATCCTGACCTTCGATGGTTCCACCTTTTTCAACGATTTTGATGAAATTTTTCCAGAAATCTGCAGATTTGTATGTATCCTTTGTGCCTGCGGGAACTACTAATAATGTATTATTGGCAGTAGTTGGCCAAGCTCCTTCCGGAATCGTAATCAAAGATTCCTCCCAAAAAACTTCTATTGTATGTAAAGCTGCACAACAGGAAAAAGCATCGCCTTTGATTTGGGTTACACTATTTGGTATTACGATGCTTGACAGGCTATTGCAGTATGTGAATGCAGATGTGCCAATGGTTTCTAAGCCATCAGGAAGAACCACATTGTCTAATTTGTTACAATAACCAAAAGCGTTGTCTCCAATGACAGTAACATCGTTTGGAATTTTGATGTCGGTTAGATTGATGCAGTTGTGAAAAGAGTTATTTGAAATAATTGTTACCTTGTCGGGAATTTTAATGCTTGTCAGACTTGTGCAGCTGTGAAATACACTGTCCCCCATTGATAGTATATTATCAGATAATTTTATATCTGATAGTTTTTGGCAATAATAAAAAGCCCTGTGTCCTATGGTTGTCACATTCTCTGGTATTACTATACTTTCCAGATTGTAGCAATAGTTAAATGCATCATCTCCGATTTTCGTAATACTACTTGGTATTTGGACATCGATTAGATAAGAGAAGCCGCTGAATGCATAATCTGTAATTGTTGTTATTCCTTCTTCAATTATTACTTTTTTGACTTTATGACGGAAGTGCCATGGAAGGTTATAATTATTGACACACTCAATATCCATGGGTCCGCTTCCTGAAATATAAAGAATACTATCAGTTATATGCCATGTAATGTTACCTTCTTTGCCGCAAACACCGGTTTCTCTTTCCACAATAGTGCCAAAATCTTTCCATACGGAGGCAGTTTCATAAGCGTTTTTTGTACCTGCAGGTACAATCAGTATAGCATCAGAGATGGGAGTTGTATAGTTGATGCCGGCGTAATCAGCAAAAATCTGTGGTTTAACAGATTGAGGATGATCTTGGTTAACTTCAAGAGATTTTAATGATTTACAATCACTGAATGCAAGATTTCCTATTATAACGTATTCTACGGCAAAGATTTTTACACTCAACAGATTATCACATTTATAAAAAGCACCTTCTGCGATTGTTGTTGTCGAGCGAGGGAGTTCTATTTGTGTTAAATCATGGCAAGTAGAAAATGCATAACTATATATCATTCCTACGCTACTCGGTATTTTAATATCTGTTAATAATGTACAACCATAAAAAGCATAAGCACCGATATAAGTTATACCTTCAGGGAGGAGAACTGTTGTTGTTTTATTGAAACCGAAGAACGAATAAAATCCGACAGTTGTAACCCCTTTTTCTATTACGATTTTTTTGATCATATTATGATATGAATACCAAGGAGGGGTACCACCATTATAATTTTTCATAGCACCGGTTCCCGAGATATAGAGTGTACTGTCTATAATTTTCCAAAAGATGTTGTCATCCTGGCCCTCAATGAAATTATTTCTTTCGACAATCGTTCCGAAATCTTTCCAAGCGAAAGCATTTTGGTATGCTTCTTTTGTTCCGGTGGGAACAATCAGAATCGCGTCAGAAACAGGGGTGTTTTCATCAAAAATAGATGAGTCAGGGCTTATAACCAGCGGATTTGTCCAATCTACTTCAACTCTTTTTAGTGATTTGCAATCAGCTAAAGCATAGCTTTCGATTTTATTGACACTATTGGGTATGATGAGATTTTTCAAGCTGTTACATCCGGAAAATGCAAAGTCCTGAATAGTTTCCAGATTATCCGGAAGTTCTATGTTTGAAAGATTACTGCAATTTAAGAAAGAGCAGCTTTCAATGCTTGTTACTCTATTGGGAATTTTGATACTTTGTATATTACTGCAACCATAAAATGCACATTTTTCAATAGTTGTTAGTTCCTCCGGAATATTGATATTCTGCAAATTTCGGGCGCCATAAAAAGCTCCGTATCTGATTTTATTTACGGAATTAGGTATTGTATAGGATAAATCTTCTTTTCCTGATGGATATAAAACAAGTTCTTTTTTGCTGCCAAAAAACAAAATCCCGTCCTGGTCATAATATGCGGAATAAACATCTCCTTTTACCGATGTTAGGTTGTTGCAGCCGAAAAAGACGCCATTTCCGAACATAAGTATGTTATACGGAAAGATGAGCATTTTTAAATTACTGCAACCGGAAAAGGCCCTGTCTCCAATCTTTGTTACGCTGACAGGAATATTAATATCAATCAGGCTGCTGCAGTTAGCAAAAGCGCCATCTCCGATTATCGTTACTCTTGATAAAATTTCGACTTTTTCTAAATTTTTACAATCACGGAAGGCATAACGTCCGATGGTTATAATTTCACTACCGTTTGCGTTATCAATTATTATTTTTTTTATCAGATTCCGATAGTTATACCAGGGAGCTTTTTCGTAGTCATAGTCTTTCATGACTCCTATTCCATTGATGATTAGGTTGGTATCGTTGATTTTCCATGTAATCTCTCCTTCCATACCATTTTGCCCATGAATTTTAGCTGCAAATATTAGCAGAAGGCTGAATAATAATATTTTTGTTTTCATATATTTTAAATTTGGATTAAACAGACCGCCTTGGATTTGTTTTAACAGTTTGTTTGAGTTATTTAACTTTGATGTGAACTGTTTTATTTTTTTCTGTGCCCATTTTTATTTTGATAATATAGTAGTCACTTAGTTCCGGAGCAAGTATCTGATTTTTGTTTTCGGTTAATTTGTAGGTTTCGATTAAATGGCCGGCGCTATTCCATATAGATGCTTCTCCGGAATTTGGCGTTTCTATTGTCAGGATCTCTCTTGGCGACAATAATAGGGGATAGACAGATATCTTATTTAATAACACATCTTCCTGATCTTCCGGGATAAGATCTTTTATATACTCTTCCATACCTAAATTTGAATTAACTCTTGGAGGCATCACAAAATCGGGACTTGTCGGATATATATCTATAATGGCAACATGGCTGCTTTGATTATATCCGCCATAGTTAGTTCCATCAGCATATAATGCGGTCAGATGAAAAAAAGAGTTGAAATCTCCTTTCCATCCCCAATTCATATGCAGGCGATTATGTTCGTCATATCCGTCGCAAATAAAAGAATGAGCTGAGTAGGAAGATGAATTGGCTTTATATAAAACCGGACGCAGATTGTCTATTTGTGATTTTATTATTCTAAGCCATTCTTGGTTTGTATAATTGGTCCGCATTGCAACCTTGACATCTTTATATCCCCAATATTCCCTGAATGCATCATAAGAACATCCTCTTGTAAGAGAATAGGAAAACGTTTCAGCTCCGCTGCCACCACCAGATGATGCATTGTAATTCATATTAACAGATATTCCGCAATGATACATAAGAGTGCTGACAGCAGCTATTTCATTTTGTGACGAACCTGTTGAAATTTGCTCGGGCATATTGTTGTAGTAATAATTTGTGCTTGCGAAATCAGCAAATAAAGAATCCGTATATTCCGCAGGGAGATTTTGAGGCATGTAAGCATTATAGCCGAAACCTTTATCCGGATAGCTCCAATAGCACATTATCTGAGCCATAGAAGTAGCAACACATCCTGTAGCACATCTTTTGGAAGCAGCATAAAAAGGACATTTATCATTATAAGGCTCACGTTGTCCCCATTTTGTTTTCAATAAATATTGGCCTAATGTGTATTTTGCGCCGCTTCGTGTTTTCGGGGAATCGCTTTCTAAAATGGTTTCGGCTTTTAATCCGTTTTCATTATCAGAAGGGATGATGCCGTTTTTAAGATTATGCCATTCTTTCTTTAAATTGTCATCTTCACATTTTATATCATTATCAACTATATAAAGCATTTCTGCTTTATATCCTTCCAGGAAGGCAATCATTGCAGGAGGGATATTTTCCGGATCAAAGCTTTGCCCTGTAGAATATCCGAGAACCGGATTAAATCTCTGGTCACCTGAAACAACAACAAATCCGTCATCATTGCTGACTACGTAAAAAGCGATTTGTTCGTTATTAAGTTTGACTTTGTAGGTTATGTCCGGAGATTTTGACGAGCGAAGAGACAGATTTTTATTCAACTTTCTGAATTGAGTTAATGCAATGGTTCTGACCTCTTCTTCATCTATAGGTTCTGCTTTTGCAATGATAGTGGTTCCGTATAAGATCAGCCATAAATAGACTGAAATTCGGAAAAGATGTACAATTGATGCATTTTTAAATTTCATATTTTTTTAAATTTGGAATTGGAAGGTAAAAAAGTTGTCTCAAAAATATGTGAAATTTATCAAATATGCAAGTATTTTTAAGTATTTTTTATATTTTATATTGTGTCAGATAAATAAAAAATTGGATTCTTTAAATAAAAAATCCGAAATCTGAAGATATACCAATAAAAAGTATGTTCTACTCTTTATACATCTCAGCGATTTGTTCGGCGTAATTACGCGCGATGACCGGACGGCGTATTTTCAATGTGTCGGTTAATTCGCCTGTTTGTATGGTGAAAGGTTCTAAGAGCAATGTGAATTTTTTGATTTTTTCATACGAAGCAAAGCCTTTCTGGCACTCTTCGATGGTCGATTGGTAAAATCGCCTGATTTCTTCTTTTTTGATTAGTTCTTCGCGGCTGCTAAAGGGGATGCCTTTTTTCTGTGCATAATTTTCAAGCGATTGGAAGTTCGGAACGATCAGTGCACTTACGAATTTATACGTGTCGGCTATAACAACACATTGTTCTATGTATGCATTTCCACTCATGCTCAATTCGATCGCTTGCGGAGCGATGTATTTGCCGTTTGAAGTTTTGAATAAGTCTTTGATGCGTTCGAGAAAATAAAGCGTATCACCTTCTAATCTGCCGGCATCTCCGGTTTTGAAGAAACCGTCCTCAGTAAATACATTGGCCGTTTCTTCCGGCTTTCTGTAATAGCCGGGTGTAATTGTCTTGCCTTTCAATTGGATTTCGTTGTTGCTGCTGTCTATGCGCACTTCTAAGTTGGGCATCACTTTACCGATCGAACCGATTGTGAAGTTTTCGAGTGGATTGTAGCTAACTGTGGCACATGTTTCGGTCAATCCGTAGCCATAAAGAATGGGCATATTGACCGATAGTAGAAACTCGGTCACATGGTCGGCCAATGGCGCTCCCGCAACGGGAAAGGCGCGTCCGCGATTTAATCCGACAACCTTTTTAAGCAACGTAAAGACGGTTTTATCGTAAAAATGAAATTTAAAAGCTAACCATCCGGGCGCTTTCATTCCTTTAATTTTGTATTCAAGAATATATTGGTTTCCCGTTTTAATCGCATGGCGAAATATTTTTTGCAGAAAGCCCGATGAATTTGCTATTTTGTCTTGTACCCCTGTGTAGACTTTTTCCCAAAAACGCGGAACGTTGCACATCAGGGTTGGACGCACTTCCGGTAAAATCTGTTGTATTTTTTTCGGATCATGATTGATGGCGATGGTGATGCCCTGACAGAAACATACGCATGACCATGCTTTCTCAAAAATATGGGTTAACGGCAGGAAGCACATTGATACATCTTTATCATTCAACATCGTCAATCGCATATCGTGTATCCGTGTCACTTCCGCCATATTTGCATGTGTGATGATAACTCCTTTCGGTTCTCCCGTCGTTCCGGAAGTATAAAGAATCATCGCTATATCTTTCCATTGTGCTTCGTTCCGGCGTATATTTGCGCTTGTTTCAGCATGCGCATTGTCTCCCAGCCGTATAAATTCATCGAAATAGACGGATGTTTTATCTTCCGGGTGACGGACGACATTATTATCGAATATAATCAATTGCTTAAGGATATCTCCTGTTTCTTTCTGAACTTTGTAAGCATTGTTGTATTGCAACTGTTCGCCGACAAAGAGGATGCGTATGCCCGCATCTTGGATAATGTATTTGATTTGTTCGGGGGAGCTTGTGGCATACATGGAAACTTCAATAGCACGAATTCCAAATGCGCCGAAAGTTGCGTAGAAACATTGGGGCATATTCTGGGCATAGATACCAATGTTTTCCTGCACATTAATTCCGTATTCGATCATCGCCTGGGAAGTCAGGCGTACTTTTTCCGCAAGGGTGTTCCATGATACATTGATCCATTTACCCTTTTTGTCGTTACGATACAGAAGTTCTGTCCGCTGGCCGTATTTTTCGGCCTGACTGTATATTAGCTCCGCAAAATGACTGTTATTGTAAGACATTGTTTATTCGTAATTAGTGATGATTAATGACTTGTTTTATAATTTATGAATAACTTTCATCATTTGTTCGCCCAAACCAATTGTGTATCCCTGTGAAACAAAAACGACACGTCCGAAGGTATCGGCAATGATAAAGACGGGTAATGAGGCGGAGTTGGGCAGTTTCATCGCTTCGGTGATCATTTTTGTGATTTCACCGCTTGTATCAACACCGTATGTGATGGTTTCGGGAAGCTCCCCAAACTCATTTTTGTCGAACAGCTTCAATCCCGTTTCGTTTTCAAAGAGTAATATCATTCCGCGATCCCATTGTTCGAAATCCTTTCTGAATTTTGAAATATCCCGCATCGCATGATTCGTAGGCTCCTGTCGTGCTCCCAATATACCGATGATAAAGTATCCCCGGCCGGTCGTATTCAGGATACTTGTTTCATCTTTGCCGTCTTTGCTGAATTTTGCTTCGGCATTTATATTTCCGATAACCTGAATGTCATCGGGGTCTTCACGCATGACAAGTTCAACCGGTGTTGTTTCTTCTTTTTTGACAGTGAAGAATGTTATATGCGCCAGTACTTTCCCGCTTGCCATGCGTGTTCCGGTTGTAAGCAAATAGTTGCCTTCGTCCAAAGGCAGGGGTTTTTGCAACAGGTCTTTCCAGGTGTCGCCACCTCCCATATCCGTCTGATTTTCGGAATCAAAATCCAGTGTTTGCAGTGTTGCGTCGGGAAGGATCCGTGCAATGGTGAAGTGACTGTAATATTTGGGATTGTCCAGCGCTTTTATCGGTTTGTAGGTTGCTGTAATGTAACCTTTTCCGGTATTCATCTCTCCTGCTGTTTCAAAATCCGCGTCGATCCACTCGTTATCAAAATACTGTACTTTCTTGGTCACCTGTTCTATGCGCGCCGGGATACCGAGACTGCGGGCAACCGCGACGAAAAAGACGTTTCTCGAGTGGCTGTCGGCTGTACGCGCTTTCCATACTCCGGCCGGCATTACCGGTATCCGTTGCGGATTCAGGTCTTCACGTATCTTGATATTATTTTTAACCCATTTTATCAACATGGCCGGATTTTTACGTGCCTCTCCGGCAAGGGTTTCATCGATATGATCTGAAAAAAAGTTCTTGTAGGGGGTCAGCAGTTCGTTCGCTATACGCGGATTAAGTACATACTCGTTATATAGATGAGAAACATAAGAAGGAGCTTTTGTTACAGGTTTTTCTCTCTCTGTCCGGATCAGATTGTCTGCAATGCCGGGAGTATGGTTCAGATGATCGAGGAAGACTTCCGCCGGTGTATCCCGGAGGTCTTTATCGGATACTGCATCTAATAAGCAAACCGCTTCATACTGTTTGTCTTCGGGTATCTCCGTTATGAACTTTTCTATCTGTGCATAATTTCCCCGGCTTTTTACAAGAAACTCCGGCATTATCTGCAAAGAATCTGTTTTGACCTTTTCCCCGGCTTTTTCTTCCGTATAGAATGTTGCCGTATAGCGGCTGCGTATCCTATCTTCTTCGTGTAGCCTTTTTTCGTTTTCCTTCTTCTGTTCGTCGGTCACTTCAACAGAAATACGCCCTTCTACAGGAGGTATGATATCAAGCTCCAACATAGCTGTGTCACCGGGAGTTTTATTCAGGGTAACGGTCAGGTTCCCATCTTTGCCGAAAGAAACCTTGCCGTATCCGAAGCGTCCGTCTTTTGTCGCCCAGACAAGCATGTCTCCTTTTCCTGCGGATAATGAACATTGTCCGTTCTCATCGGTTATTTTTCGTGCTACGGAATAAAATTCCGCATAATTATACAATTTGAATTCCACCAAAGCCTCTTTGACGGGATTACCATCGGTATCCCTGACCGAAATAACCGATTTTGCTGTGGGAGCGTAATTGTCAATGACATTTATTTCCGTATAACAGGCTGTTCGTTCCATGACTTCCTCCGGGTCATTATAATCGCCGAATACCTTTGTGTGCATCAGCATTCCACGGTATGCCGGAGCATTGAACCACCCCAGATTCAGTACAGGTTCCGGTTCGCATGCTCCCATGAAATACCATTTACCATCGACCCAGGCTTCTACCCATGCATGATTATCATCCGTATGCGCCCATCTCGGCGTATATACCTGACGCGCCGGGATACCTACCGATCGCAGGGCGGCTACCGTGAATGTCGATTCCTCACCGCATCGTCCGTACGCAGAACGTACGGAGGCAAGGGGCGAACTTGTCCGTGCATCGGATGGAGTATAGACTACTTTCTCGTGGCACCAGTGGTTTACTTCCAATACCGCATCATATAACGACCGGTTTTTGACCCGGTCTTTCAGTTCTTCATAGAAAACCATGCGGCTTTCATCGAGATTTTCGTTATTTACCCTTACGGGAAGTACAAAATGACGGAAAATTGTTTCCGGAATATCTTTGCCCCATGGCATTTCTTTCCGCGCCTCAAAGGACGAACGTATATTTTTCAGGTAAAAATCCCCTTTGTAATCGGCGATGTCACCTATAGGCATGTAAGCATACAAAAATTTCATGGCTTCCGTTTCCGGGAGTGGCAGATCTTCGTTGAAAACAGAGAACAGCGTTGTATCCGCAAAGTATGTTTTCTTTGTTTCAAACGCATCCGTGACCCTTTCCCTGTATTCTTTATCAGTGAGGAAATGTTCGGATTGAAAACAACCTGTGAATACTATATTTGCAATTATAGATAATATAAGTATCCTTGTTACTGTGCAAAAGAAATTTTTCATTCGATGGAGTATTTATATTATAATTATTATCCGGATATTTAGCTGTTTATTAAATGAAGACAGATAAATTCAAGACAAAAATAGTAAAATTGCATTTATGCGGGATACATATATTCTTCTTTTTGCAAAGAAATTTTCATGCCTGCTTTGGTTTCAGTACAACTCCGATGCTTTTTTTACCATCCATTTTTATCACAATGGGATTCTCAAAATGCACCAGTCGCAGATATTGGGTTTCTTCGGCAGCAGGCTGCGCTTTCAGGAAGTTTTCATCGAATAAATCTCCGTTGGCCGGATTGATGGTAAAATATCCGACGCTGTTCGAAGTCAGATTCTGAAAAAAATGGGTGCCCTGGCTGGGGTCGATCCGATAATTGGCAAGGCTGTATTCCGCTATGGCCCGTGCATTGGATATATGCGGCCATTTTACGGGAATACCAAGCCACGGGTCACTGCTGCCCCAGCGTCCCGGTCCTGCGAGGACAAAACCCTGTCCATTTTCTGTATACCGGCGGTTAATGCGTTCAATTTCGTAGGCTATTAATTGATTGTTCGATGAGTTAAAAGCCTCTGTTTTGACGTATAATATATCGTATACATCGTTTATGATACCATGTCCGAGTGTGCTTTTCGAAAATAAGAGGGTGTCCTCTTTATCGATAATTCCCAGATCCTCCTCAATCATTTCTTTCTGGTCTACGATCGGTCTTATCTGAAGCATATAAAAGGCGCCTTTGTCGCGACAGTCAGGCTTTATATCGACAGCAAATTCAATTTCGACCGGTCTCCCCATTTCTTTCTGACTGGTTTCCAGCAGGTTATTGAGCGTTTCACTTAAAGGAAGCATGTCGTATTGAAGTATGTTTGCAAATGAAAGGATTTTCCGTCCTCCCGGATAATATCCGTCGCGTATTACCTGATCCTGGGGGTCATAAGTGGAAGTGATGTATTTAAGGATGCCGTCATTGTCGGCATCCTTGACCGACAATTTAACCAGGTTAAATGAGTCATTCGCGGCAAAATCCGATAACGTATCTTTCATATTCAATGCCAGGAAATGTGTCTGCGTTTCACGCAGGGCAAAATCCATGGTGCTCATTTGCAGGATATTGCCGGGGTGTTGTGGCGAAAATCGTAAAGTAACCCCTCCGTCGACGACATATTTTCCAAGTCCCAGCGCTATATTCGCTATGCCGTCTTCCGCTTTTTCGTTTCCTATGGGATAGAAATTCAGTGATTTGGCGACTCCGCTTATAGTAGGATACAGGTGATCCACGTATTGTCTGCCGATCACTTCCTGCAATACGATCGCCATTTTTTCGCTTTCGATCAGATTACTTGTTGCAGTCATGTATGCCTTACTGTCTTTGTAAAACACAGAAGCATAAACTCCTTTTATCGCTTTACTTACCGATTGAAGCATTTCGTATTTATCGGGAATATTGGGAACCATATAAGTGGAATATACTCCGGCAAAAGGCTGGTAATGGGCGTCTTCGAGGAGGCTGGACGACCGTACGGCTATCGGGCGTTTCACTACATCGAAAAAAGCCATCAGGTCATCAATAAGGCGTGTAGGCAGGCTTGCGTGCAGAAAATAGCGGAGCATTTCATTGTCCTCGATATCACTTAAGGCTATCGTGTACAAATTGTTTGCTTCCATAAACTCATCGAAGATATCCGTGCATAAAACAACCGTTTTGGGGATATTGACGGAAAAGTTCGGATATTCCAATTGCGGATTTCGTTTTATCATGGCGCCGATGAATGCCAGTCCGCGTCCTTTTCCTCCGAGAGAACCGTCCCCGATCCGTGCAAAGTTGCTGTATTCATCGAAACGTTCTTTCTGATATATGGCCACTACTCCGAAATTCTTCATTTTACGGTATTGAACGATTACATCGAAAATAAACTGTCGCGCTTCATCCATATCCTTGTATGCACTGACATCCACTTGTCTCAGTAGTTCGGCGGGCGGAAACATGGCACGCGAATAGAAAAAACGTGAGAAATGATTCCGTGACAAATGATACCTCAGGGATTCATCCGGAATCTGGAAAACCCTATTCTGCAGGTCTTTCAAGTCTTTTATGCGCATGATCTCCTCTTTTGTATCCGGGTTCAGGATCACAAAATCGCCGAATCCGAAACGTTGCATGATCTTTCTCCTCAAATCCCGGGCATAGGTTTTGGATTGTTTGTATATGAATGAGGCCCCCAGTTCCCGGGCGTATTTTTCATTGTCCGGGTCGGATGACTCCATGATGATCGGTAAAGGGCTTCCTCCTTTGCGGACATGGCTGCAGAAGTAATACCCGGCCAACGGATCTTTCATATTGTTACGCATGAAAGCCACATCGGAAACGATTCCCAAGATGTTGTCCTTATAATCGTTGTATATACGTATCGCTTCTTCATATGTGCGCGCCAGCTTGATTTTCGGTCGCCCCCGCATGCGAAGGGTTTTCTGATGTTCGTTAAGAGCTTCTTTGGCAAATTCCATACTTTGTTCGAGCACAAATTTGTACAGATGGGGTAAGGCGGCAGAATAAAAACGGATGGAATCTTCGATCAATAGAATGATCTGAACTCCTACGCTTCTCGTATCATCCGGTGCATTCATCTTGTCTTCCACCAGTTTGATAATAGCCAGCAGTAATTCCGAATTACCCAGCCAGCTGAACACATAATCGATGGCGCTGAGGTCTTCGTTCGCAATGCATTTTGATACTTCTTTCGAAAAAGGGGTGAGAACGACGATGGGTATCGACGGATAATGGTGTTTGATTTCTTTTGCTGTTCCGAAAATATCACGGTCAACCATATTCGGCATAAAAATGATCAACTCAAAACTCAGGTTTGCCAGTTCATTTAATGCCTCTTCTTCTGTCGTCACTTGTGTGAATCGTGGCGGATAACGCAGGCTCAGGGATGTATACTCGTTAAAGATCTGCTCATCCACGCGTCCGTCGTCTTCGAGCATGAATGCATCATATTTTGTTGCGATCAGTAAGACATTAAATACACGTTTTTGCATTAAGTTCGCAAAAGAGGTGTCTTTAAACGCGACATTCCGAAATTCCTGTATTCCACTCATAAATATTTGAAGCATGTTAAGTTGTCATGCAAATATAATATAAACTTTTTGGATAAGTAGGAGATGATGCGGAAGTGGAGTGAAATATCCGCTTTTATGGTCCGGATGTCAGCAAGTATGGTCTGTTTCTCTTTTCGTAATGAATAAAAATATGTATCATTTCCAAAAATGATAAAATGTTATTATATTTGCAGCCAAAAATATAACTGCGGGGTTCTATTTTCATGAATGATATTTTCAAAATAAGGGATTTGGGTGTGTGTAGGAAAGTTGAGGTCGATGTTAACACGGCTTTTACCTACTATGAAGTTAAAGCCGGTGAGGAGATTCGGAATCGTAATCTGCCGCTGAATTATATCCTGTTTGTATTGGGTGGTGTATTGGAGGTTAGTTGTAACGAATTCGAAAACCGCAGGTTTCAGTCAGGTGAAATG
The DNA here is from genome assembly GCA_031285685.1 of Tannerella sp. GTDB lineage: Bacteria > Bacteroidota > Bacteroidia > Bacteroidales > Tannerellaceae > Tannerella. The sequence goes on along the minus strand of JAITVS010000423.1, from coordinate 19,665 downwards.
GTCTTTATGTTACGTTCGTCCTTCGTTTATGTCAGAGTTTTAAAAAAGACAAAGCTGTACGTCCTGTATTTTGATACCTTTTTATCTTCATGCGATCGGCAGCTGTTTAAAGCTTATCTGCCGGATACGGAGAAGATCATTTATGATTTTAAACCCATTCTGATTCCGCCACCGATACTGATGTTTTTGAAGCAGACTTTTTATTTCCAGAAACAGAAGGTGGACTGTATGCATTTTAATAGTCTTAAACACCGTGAGTTTTTCATCCTTTTGCGTCAGTTTTGCCCGCGGGAAGATATTGTTATGTTTCTTTCACCTTTGATCGGCCATTCCCTGAATTTCCGGACAAAAGTGTTGGAGAAATATACACAACTGAGTAGCGGACGCGTATCAGAACTTGCTGATCTGGTTGGTATGGGGCGTAAAAATTTCGACAAACGTTTCCGTGAAGAGTTTGGGTTATCTCCTGCCAAATGGATGCAGCAGGAAAAAGCCAAGCGTTTACGCCTGTTTCTTATGGAGCCCGGTGTTACAATCTCAGATGCGATGTATAAATTTCAGTTCAATTCGCCCAGTCATTTTAACCGTTTTTGTCATCAATATTTTAAAACATCTCCCGGAATAATGATCAGAGAGTCCGGAAAAATAGAAAAAAAACAGAGAGACAAATCATAATAGAAAATAGTTAAATTATCAATAATTTCAGAATAATAAAAAGAAAACAGCCATTCATGATTCTATATTATTTTAATAATGTTCGGGCGTACAATAAATAATATTAATACAATCGATAAATGAAAATATTTTTTGAAAAAACAGGGATTCGTTTATCTTTTTTATTATCTTTGTATCGAAAATTTTCGATAAAATCGTAAAGTTTTCAATGATCATTCGATAAAAGCGTTTGTCTTATGTGCAGATATACTTATTTTAATCAAAAAAACAGAGAGGCTTATTTTCTTATCAAAAGGAAAAGCTGAAAGAAAGAGATGTTAAAAATTTGTTTATGAAGTGCTTTTGACTTTTGATGTATTTGTTATGATTTTATAACGCCAAAGATGGAGAATGTTGCTGTTAGGATGCGTGATTGGCGATGAAAATGGGTATTTTTTGTATTGGAATCAGTTTATTTTACGATTATTTCGCAGGAATTTTGCAAAAAAAGCAAAAATGTAAATATAATTATCCAAAAAGGCAATAATAATTCGTAAAACACTTGCATTTTTGTAGCGGATAATTTAGCGTGTTTAGCGAAGCCGATGCTGAAACTTCTTGGTGAAATCGTGTTTTTGTCTCCTGGTACTTTGTGGGGACTATTTTGTACAAAAAACGTAAGGTTTTGTCCTGAAATGTGAAAATACGTGTACATTATTATGTTTTTTTTATTGAAAAGCGTATATTTGTAAGGTGATGATGATTTTTTGTTTTCTGTAACGTGTATGTGTGGTTGATAAAGTTGCGGAAAATGGGTGTTTTTAGGATGAAAAGGTGAGTTGAGTTTGTTGGATTAATAAAAAGGGGTGAACGAATCCCCAAAAAAAAGATTTTTTTGTAATTAATGATGAGTGAGACTTTGGTTTATACGGAGACGTTTTGTCTCTGGCCGGAGCCTTTTCTTGTCATAAAAAGTGAGGGTATGAAAAAAATAGCATTATTGTTAATGTTTGTGGTGTTAATAATTTTTGGGTCAGTCCAAAGGTTGTCTGCGCAGGATATGGCGTTAAAGACAAATCTTTTGTATGATGCTACGACGACGATAAACCTGGGATATGAGGTGGCCTTGAATCAAAAAACAACTTTGGATATTTGGGTTAACTATAATCCGTGGACGTTGGGCCACAAATGGGTGGGAATAGAAGGTGCAGGCGCTGATTTTGTAGAAAAGAGAGACTCTAAACTGAAGCACTTTATGATTCAGCCTGAAATTCGTTGGTGGTTATGTGAGAAGTTCAATGGTCATTTTTTTGGCGCCCATGTACATGGGGGTATTTTTAATGTCGGTGCTGTTAAAATGCCATTTGGATGGGGTGATTATGGTTTAGGAGAATATCCTGTTGAAATGACTACTACAGACGGATATAAAGTAAAAGGGACTCAATATGCAAAAGGAACAACACCATATCAGGGACTGGTTGATCTATATGGTGAAGCTTATGCTGAAAATCAAATTATATATTCGAATGCAGATCGTGATGGTATCTATACGAACAGTTTTGAGGGATGGTTTGCCGGGGTAGGTGTTTCTTATGGTTATCATTGGGTTCTGGCTCCTCGTTTTAGTATGGAATTTACAGTTGGCTTAGGCTATGCTTATCTTGATTACGATAAGACCCGTTGTACGGATTGTAAACAAACGATAGCAAAAGATAAAATACATTATTTTGGTCCTACGCGGCTGGGAATTTCGTTGGTATATATGCTTAAATAAGTGTTGAGGATTAATAAATAAAGCAGAATATGAAAAGAGTTAGATACATAGTAGCATTGATGTTGGGATTATTCCTTTGTTTGCCTGTTGATGCGCAACGCCAGCAGTATAATGATACCGGGAATAGTAACAAGTCATCACAACAGGCTTCTTCTCAAAGGAATCAAGCTGGTCAGAATCAGAATACGGTTTCCCAGCGTAATCGTGTGCAGTATATTAAAAACTCTATGAAGCAAATAGGCGATTCCCTGGTGATTGATATGGATATTGATATGTCGAGAATGGATCTGAAGACAAATCATGCGCAGATCCTTACTCCTGTAGTCGGTTCTGCTTCTGAGGAGATCGAACTTCCTAAAGTTATGATACAGGGAACAGCCCGTAATAAAGCTTTTGTGCGTGAACTGGAGCTGAATGATCAGGCATATGAGGAGTTTGAGCATAATCTTCCTTATGCGATAGTGAAACCGAAAGGTAAGTTGAATTACCGTTTTTCCATTCCTTATGAGTCCTGGATGTCCGATGCTTACCTTGATGTGGAAGAGGATTTATGCGGATGCGGTGACCGTTCCAAAATTGCGCGTTCGCGTGTTTTCGATGGTTTGACAAAGGATGTCATTGCTGAACCGGCATACCGTATCCGTCCTTACCTGGCTTACATACAGCCGGAAGTCGAAGTGATCAAGAAGCGTCAGGAAATTGGTAATGCATATCTTGATTTTCCGCGTGGAAAAAATGAGATTTTGCCGAATTTTGGTAATAATTCGATTGAGTTGGCCAAAATTGACAAAATGATCCGGACGATTTCTACAAATAGAGATATCACTGTCCAGGGGGTTTATATGGTGGGATATGCTTCTCCTGAAAGTTCCGTGAAATTCAATACTGAGCTTTCGCGCGCCCGTTCCGAATCGATGATGAGGTACTTTATGAACAACAGTTCTATTCCTGCCAGTTTATTCGAAACACGTACAGGAGGTGAAGATTGGGATGGCCTGCGCAGATTACTGGAGGATTATCCGTTATCCAATAAAAATGAAATCTTCCGCATCATGAATACGATCGTCGATCTTGACGAGCGCGAAAAAGCGATCAGTAAAGTCGGTGGCGGGCGTCCGTATAAAATTATATATGAAGAACTTTATCCGAAATTACGCCGTGTAGTCTGTGAGATCAATTATACGGTGAAGGATTTTTCTCTTGAAGAAGCAAAGGAGAATCTGGCCATTGCTCCCCAGTTATTAAGTTTGAATGAAATGTATATTGTGGCAAATACATATGAAGTAGGAAGTGCTGAATTCCTCCGGGTCTTTGAAGTAGCCCGCGAAGAATTCCCGGATGACCCTGTTGCAAACCTGAATGGGGCGGCTGCCGCACTTTCTAAAAATAACCTGCGTGATGCGGAGCGGTTTTTGAAACTTTCGGACCCGTCAACACCGGAGTATGCCAATAATATGGGTGTATTTCAGATGCTGAAAGGAAATTATCGCGAAGCGGAGAGGTTTCTGAAACGTGCAGAAGACCAGGGAATTCCTGAAGCTGCCGGAAATATGAGAGAATTGAAAAAGAAATTAGCAAATATAAATAATCGCCGTGAAGCCGGAGTCGATGAGAATAATGATGGAAATACCGGCCGGTCTTCATCTTCAGCGCGGCGCAAAGTACAGTAATGAATTATGTTTAGCATTTTAAAATTAAAAGAAGGTGTAGGACAAAATGAAAAAAAGTATATATATAAGTTTAACAATTAAATGATTATGCGTATGAAATAAAGCAACGAATGAATAACAAGTATTATTAAATTCAAAATGTAAAATTTAAAGAGAGAATAAACAAAATTATTAAATAAACATTATTTTATTACTAACTTAAAATTAAAAAAGTTATGAAATTTAAATCGTTATTTTTAGGTATGTTGGGTGCAGCTGTAATGGTCAGTTGTAACAACGATGCAATTGATGGGCCAAATGGAGGGCCTAGTGGTGGTGGAAGTAAAGTTGTTGAAGGTGAAAGCACGGTGGCTTCGTTTGCGTTTAATCTTCAAAAACCAGGTGGTACTTATTCTGGAGATGGTTTTGAAGATGGTGCTACTCAGGAAAGCGCAATTTCCAATGTGGCTATGTTCATCTATAAATTAGACGGAACACCTGAAGCAATGGCTTATTTAGCTCCTGCTGATTGGGCAAATGCAACTACAGGACAAAAAATTACAGTAAAGTGTAAATCAGGAGAAAAGCTTATTTATGTAGCGGCAAACTTCGGGGCGGACGCTTTGGTTGTTACCGGTACAGGTGGTGGCACTACTTCAAACTCTGTCACTCCAGGCTTTTTCGGGAAAAACTGGAATGAAACTCTTAATTACGGACCTCGATTTATGACAGCTTATACTGATGCGGATGGAACTCCCCATGAGCCGTTGAATGCTCCGATATGGTCAACGGGAGCATCGAATATTGCTCTGGAAACTACAACACCGGTGTATGCTCCTACCGGAACAAGCGCTGATGGTCTGATTAAAGCATTGACGGGTAACGGCGTTCCGGGTAATGGTGTTCTTACTGGAGTTTCTACTTCGTATTACCTGATGACAAACTGGGGAGATGCTTCAACTCAGCCTGCAGATACAATTCTTGGAGGTACTCCTGCCAATAGTTATCAGGCAACTGTTAAGTTTACTTTACTTCCAGGTATCTCTGCTGATGATTCTCGCGTGGCAGGTGGTGACAACAATCTTAAGGTAAATATCCAGCGCGCTATAGCTAAGATTTCGGTTGCTCCAATTACACTGGCAGTTCAAAATGCAGCCGGTTCTACTGCTACTAACTCGGGAGTTTTTGTTCCAGATACAAAATGGGCTGTCGGTAACATAAACAGATCACAATATCCTTTCCAAGTATGGTCGGGTAATGTTGTTAGGTCAACCCGTTACAATGATATCGCTCCTATTGTTCCTATATCAGGAAATAATAATTGGTCTAATAAATTGGATAACTCTCGTTTTGTTTCGACTACAGCTACTCCTACGCAGACTTATGAAGCTCAGAATCTGACGGTAATGGCTACAAGAACGCAGATAAACACAACAGCAACTCAAAACCAACTTTTTGGCGATGCTAATTATGCTTTGGTTACAGAATGTAACAACAGCCAGACTTACAATCACTATTCTACGTTTGTTGTATTTGCTGGCCAGTATAAACCAAGTTCATATATAACAACTGTATCCAATGTAGGTACAATAACAACAGCTTCAGCTTTCCCGGCATCATGGCCGGCAACAACACCGCAGGGATCTACGGATACAATATGTTATGTCGGTTCATTTAACTCAGGTGATGGTCAATTCTTCCTTGGAAGAAAAGCATTACAGGAATATGTATGTTATAAACTTAATGCGGGTACAGGTATTGCTCCTCAGGATCCTTATACGGACCCGGGTGTTGCTGCTTATATCAATAATTTAAAGGTGACGAGCGCTGCCAAACAGGCTGATTTGCAGGAATATTATCAGGGTTATTGTTTCTATCGCATCTGGATTGATGATCCTACGGTATCAGAAGCAGCTAATCAGGTATTGGTTCGTCGTAATCACATATACAAAGTATCAATTTCTAATATTTTAGGCCCTGGTATCGGTGATCCGAATAATATTATTGACCCGCATCCGGAAGAGCCGGATCCGATCAAGGAAGCAGATACTTATGTAACAGCTACCATTGAGGTCATGAAATGGCATATTGTTAATCAGGCGACTGATATTGATCTTAATTAATATTCTTTATTGAGAATTAATTTGTTAAATCATAACCGGAGGCCGGAGAAGGCCTTTGGCCTCCGGTTATTTTAACTTGCAAAATAAAATATTGAAAACAGGGTTTGATGTTAATGTATTATAACATCAAGAATATTTTTTCTTTGGATAGAAAAAAGTATTATAAAAAATAGCAAAAGAAAAATAAGTATGGAATGTTATAAAAAAATAGGATTGCTTTTCTGTGCGGCAATATTTTTGTTGCAGGGATGTGTAATAAACGATCTTGATGATTGTCCTGATGCAATCAGGTACGCGTTAGCATTTGAATATACGCTCCATACAGGCGAAAATGATCGTTTTGCTGAAGATGTAGACAAAATGTTTATCTATGCATTCGATGCGACAACCGGTATTTGTGTATATGCGGATACAACGACGTTGATCGCACCTTTTGGAAAAGACTATACTTATTCCCTGCCGTTGAGCATGGGAAAATATGATATAATAACATGGGGATGGGGACGTAATACCGGAGACGTTTCATTGAAAATGAGTACGGCGGTTATACCCACGATTATACCCGGAACTACCTCTATTGATAATGCACGGCTTTTGTTGGAAGATAAGTTGAACGACGGACGGCTGGAGAGAACATTTTATGGTGAACGAAATGTGGATGTCCCTGCTTTTGTAAGCCGCGTTGATACCGTGTCATTAATTAATATAACAAATCAGATAAGAATAATTATTCCTGATGCCAAAACAGCGGAAATACAGGATCGGATTTCCGTATCTATAGTGGGAAATAATGGGGCATATTATTTTAAACCAGGAAGTAATCCTCCTGCGATGGATGTATTGAAAGGCGGCGTTACTTATTTGCCGTATGTGATGTATCGGACAGACAGTGTTCTGGTAGTTGATCCGATTTCAAAAGAAACATATACGGGAACAGGGCGTGATTCCATGTTAATTGTTGAGATATCAACATTGCGATTAGTACAGAACGATGCTAATATGCAGGTTGTTTTGGATTATGGAGGAAATCCGGTAATATTTCCGTTGCTTGAAATGTTACAGGCTGGTATATCGTCGAATATACAATATAATTTAGATAAATATTACCGTTGGCAACTGTTATTTAATATAACAAACACGTCGGTGACTGTTCACATCCAGACAATGGATTGGCACGTAGTTTATCAGCCGTCAAATGCTGGAGGTATTTTACAATGACAGGCAATGGGTGGATGATCTGTCTTTGAATAGATAATAAAGTTAGAGATATGAAAATTAATTATAGTATAAAGGTTTTTTACATACTGTTCAGTATGATCACTATCCTATTGATAAATGGGTGTGCGGATAGTGCTATTGTAGATCCTGATCCTAATAATCCGACAGAAGAGGCGATGGTTCCCATTGCATTGAATCTAAAAGGATTATTTGACGAAGAGGGTGCTACAACATATTCTTTAACTGACGCCGGCGACCAAGCGGGAACCGGAATGGAAAATACGATAACGGATGTAACGGTTTTTGTTTTCAATTCTTTAAATGTTTGTGAAAAGATAATGCAGGGAAGCTCTCCGTATGATTCGATTGGTCCCGAATTAGTAAAGTCCGGTTTTAAAACTTTTATTGCTGTTGTGAATGGCTCCGGAAAATTACCTGTGGTGTATGGTCCGGGTGATGAATCATTGGTCTCCTATAGCGCTTTGCGCAGACAATTAACTAATGCGTCGGCATCACTGCCAACATCTCCGTTCCTTATGACAGGAGAGCAAACGGCTACGTTGACTGCCGACTTGCCGATATCTAATCCGAATATTGTAGATATAGAAGTAAAGAGGGCCGTTGCCAAAGTAAAGATATTTTTTACAAAAAGCGGCAATGCGGCTTCTCATGAAATCAAAATGAAATCAGTAACATTGAGAAAAGGCGCAGATAAGGTTTATCTGTTGGATAAGTCACCGGTTGATGCTGTAAACTATAATGTATCATCACCAACAATAACGACTTTTGACACTCCTTTTGATCCCGGTACACGCAAAGTTCCGCTCCAGAGTTCAGGTGATTATTGTATGGTTGCCGATACATTTTATACATACGAATCCTTATGTGGTCAAGATACAAGTAAAGCTGTTTATTTTGAATTGGAAGCAGAAGTAAACAGCGCATCGAATGTAAGGACGGCACAGGTGTATCTGGCAAAGGATATAAAGTCGCCGGGTGATACGGTGTACGATGTCTATCGGAACTATTGGTATAATGTGTATATAAATATCGCAGATCCGGGCATGGACTCTGTTTATGTGACGGTTATATCGTCTCCCTGGAATATCGCAGATACGATGAAGGTAGTAGAGGGCCAGGGCGCTGAAGTTAAAACAGCTACTCCGTTTAAGTTGGTTAAAAGTTATACTGCGGCGGAGTTGGGATCATTGTCCGGGCCGAATATAAAGTTTGCAGCGATCGAAAAGCATACGAAAGGCGCATCCTGGCTCGATCTGAAAGTGACCAGCGGAACAAGATGGAAAATACACCTGAAAGACGGTTCTGCAAGAAATGACGGTGTCATTGCAAGTGTCGACGGCGGTAATAACTGGACAAATATAACAACCTCTTCTCCGCTGACAGGAATCGGTAATGATCTTGATCAACGCATATATATATATCGTCCATATGTAGAAAATGACGAACCGAAGCAAGGTCCGGCTTTATACCTGACACTTGGTGACGCTGATAATTATAAACAGGATTTGATTATACAACCACGCGATACAACACCGATACCGACAAACTGTTATATTCTGCGCCCGCAACTGACAGGTGCTCCGGTCAATGAAACACGTGTTTATATACCTCTGGCTGGTGTCTACCGTTATTGGGAAGATTATATTATGGATAATGGAGATTCCATTCCGGATGGTCCGGTGACTGCAGAATTGTTGTGGGAAGATAGTCCGACCGGCGGTATTGTGAAAAATATATCCGTAAAAAATCCCGGCAAGCGTGATTCGGCTTATATTTATGCAGAAGCCGGAACTGTACAGGGTAATGCTGTGATATCCATGACGGTAAACGGCATACAATATTGGACATTCCATCTCTGGGTGACCGAATATAATCCTTACGAGGCGGCGGGTCAGAAATTATATCCCGGTTTATCAGGGGCGACAAACAATGTTTTTATGGATCGAAACCTTGGCGCTTTGAATAATAAATACGATGACGAAGGTTCTTCCCGCGGGCTATATTATCAATTCGGAAGAAATAATCCGTATCCGAGGGGAACGAATTGGCTCGGAGGCAGTTCTTATATGTGGTATAAATCAGGTGCATCACCAGGTTCAATTACTTCCAGTTCTGCCACATACAGCACAGGAGATTTGCGTCCGAAGGAGGCTATAAAAGCATCCTTGTCGAACTCATTCCAGACATTTTATGTATATCCTACCACCGGAAGTGATTGGGCGTTTTATGAGGATAACCAGTACTTATGGAATACGGAAGGCGGAAGTAAAACGGCTTTTGATCCATGTCCGGAAGGATGGCGTATACCTAAGCAGGAGGGTATAGGAAATGCATATTCTCCATGGAAAGATATTAATGCTTCAGGTAACTTTCTTACTATGGTAACCGGTTACACAAACGGACGTTATCATATTCAGGCCGGTTATTATCCATATGCAGGATATATAAAAGGAAATCCAATTAGTATTGAAAATCCGGGAATTGAAGGATATTACTGGACAACCTATGCTAATAATGCGCAAACAGGGGTTGTTTTGAGAATTAACAATACGGATGTTTATACCGCAACAAATGCTTATTTGGATTGGGGACTTTCTGTGCGCTGTGTGGTAGATCTTAATTATCTGATCACGACAGGAGGTGGTTTGTTCGGAAGTGGTGCGGGAGATTTGGAAGCGGAATTATTGCCGTAGGATAAATATGATTTTCAGTAAGATAATGAATAATAAGACATATTGTAATGAATAATGAATAACGTTTTTTTCTAATTTATCTCTTTTCGCAAGAGTTTTTCGCTCCGTTTGAATTGGTTTCAGGCGGAGCGATGCTTTTATATAGATAAGTTTTTTGTTTATAATTAGAATATTCGAAAAAAAAATACATATCTTTGCCTATCATTACTTATTATTGGCCATAAAATAAGAGGATAAATTATGAAAAAGATATTTTTGTTTTTAAGCATCTTGTTTATATTGGGTGTTACTATGAATAGTTGTATTTCGGAAAAAGTAGCTGAAATAGTAAAAGAACCGGATCCCGATCCCGATCCCGATCCGAGTGAGAAAAAGACTTATAAGGTTAGTACTGCCATAGAACTAACTCAATTTGCCCGACGAACGACGATGGGTAGTAGTCAGATCGGATTGTTTTTATATAATGGTAATAATGCCGTCCAAAGTAATATTCCGCTTTCACTTACAAGCGGAGGAGGGCAGATTGAATTAACGACAAGCTATACCGATGCGTATAGCTTCGGCTATTTTCCATACTCATCGACAGCCTTTTCCGGTGCTGTTTATAGTGGTGCCGTGTCGTCTCAACAGGATCAGGTTGTAACTAATTCGTCAGATATATTGCACTTGCAGGCATCATTGGATGCACAGTTGTTAATGGTATCGGTTCAGTCTTCAATTATAAGCTTTGGAAGTCAGACGGCACGCCTTGGGTTTAGAAATGTTTTTTCATTGTTGCGTTTTCATGTAACAAAAAGCGCTGATTTTACAGGTTTCACAAATCAACGGGTGAAAAGTTTTGAGATATATGTATCGAACAGAACAGATACCCTCACTCCTCTATCGTCATATAAATTAGCCGGTTCGTATACGATGGATTTAAAGTCAGTTGCTTATTCGGGAGATTTTACACCGGATTTCTCTTCCTCATATGCGTCAAAAATAACCGGAAATGCTACGACCAGCGCAATAATAAATGAGACTGATGCCGCTATTATCTGGGCTGTAATTCCTCCGTTGAATATTTCTCCGGATGATAAGCTTGTTCTTCGCCTGGAAACAGAAGATGACGCCGGTTTAATTTCTTACAGTTCCATTCATACATTTAGTGATGTAGGACTAATATCTCGTAATGAATTGAAACCGTATTCTATTGTCCTCACAAAAGATAATGTATCTTCTGATTATGAAGTAAAATCATTGGTTGATGAGCCTGCAAATAGTTATGTGGTTTCTGAACCCGGTATATATGAAATCTCGACGAAAACGCCGACCGGAAAGCAAATTGCCGGTGGAAATAATGCAACATGGCTATGGGCCTCAAAAGCAGGAGGAGGAGCTTCGTTTGAAATTGAAGATTTGATTAGTAATATTTCGTATGCTTCGGATACAATACAGTTTCGTGTAGGTTCCGGTGGAGGAGCTTTGAGTGAAGGGAATGTTGTGTTGGCCCTTCGGGATGCTGCCAATAATATCCTATGGACCTGGCATGTCTGGATAACGGATAAACCCCGGGATATGCAGTATGATAACAATAATGTCTTTTTGGACAGGAATATCGGAGCCTTGTCGGCAGGTGCGACTACTGATAATTTCGGATTCGTTTACCAATGGGGACGTAAGGATCCGTTCTTTGGAAGTGACGGTTCGAGGAATGAAACAACAGCGACTTTATTTACTGTTGCAAGAAATAATACGATTGTCAACAGTACGGGTGTATCATGGACTGATTCGAATGTTGCAAAATGGGCCGTTCAATCTACACCGGGTGATACCGCTACGGCGAAGAAATATCCGATGAGGTTTATAAGTAATAACCGTAGTTTGTCAAGTAATGAAGCTGCAGATTGGTTATCTGTAAGTATTCCTGATTTGTGGGATGATAACAAAAAAACAGATACGGATCCTTGTCCGTATGGTTATAAAGTGCCGGGTAAAAATACTTTGAAAACATTGCATGATGCGTATAGTGATTATAAAGCTCATTTGAGTACTCCTTCCACCCCGGTACCTTCTATATGGTTTTATTATGGTAATCATAGATATTGGCAGTATAGTTACTCTAATGTGGTGTCTGTATGGCCTGCAGCAGGTATGCGGCAGGGACGTAGTTCTTTCAACGGAAACAACGGCGCGCAGTTGTTGTATTCGGGAACGGATGCTGATGACGGGAAGTGTATTTACTGGACAAGTTCTCCGATCAAGATAGGCGGAAGTACATTATCCGGAGGTTCTCACCGTATTTATACATCAGGTAATATGTTGTATAGCGAGGATGATTACGGGGATAATGCGGATGCTTATCCTGTCCGTTGTGTGAAGATGGCTAATCCCTGATGTTATTTCCGAATTAAGCTGCAGATGAAGGATTTTATCCGTTTGTTGAGACGATTTGTGCCGCCGTATAAGAAATATATGGTGCTCAATATTATATTTAATATCCTTTCGGCGATACTGAATATTTTTTCGTTTGCATTGATCATCCCGATCCTGAATATCCTGTTCAGAACAGATGACAAAGTGTATACTTATCAGCCCTGGGATCTGGATTTCAGCTCGTGGGAATCCTGGAAAGGCGCTTTTGATCTGATCAAAAACAATTTTTTTTCTTATGTTTCCGGGATTATAGAAACAGAAGGCGGGTCGTACACCCTGATTGTATTGGGGGTCTTTCTGGTTATCATGACATTGCTTAAAGTCCTGGCCATGTATATGGCGTTTTTTACGATGATACCGATACGGACCGGTGTTGTACGTGATATCCGGAATCAGATCAATAAGAAGATTACGGAGTTACCTCTCGGATTCTTTTCGGAAGAACGTAAGGGCGATATTATTGCACGGGTTTCGGGTGATGTGAACGAGATTGAGACTTCTATCATGAGTTCCCTGGATATGCTTTTTAAAAATCCGATCCTGATTGTTATTTACCTGGCGGCAATGCTGATTATCAGCTGGCAGCTTACGTTGTTTGTCTTTATTCTGTTGCCTGTAGCCGGATATGTTATGGGTAAGGTAGGAAAGACGCTGAAACGCAAATCCCTTTTAGGGCAGTCCCAATGGGGAGCGTTGATGAGCCAGATCGAAGAAACACTCAGCGGATTACGGATCATTAAAGCGTTTAATGCGGAAAAAAAGATCCAGCAGCGTTTTGAGGAATCCAATGAGACCTTCCGGCGTACGACAAACCGTATCTACCGCCGTCAGCAACTGGCGCATCCGATGAGCGAATTCCTCGGTACGGCAACCATTGTTGTGATATTATGGTACGGAGGTACCCTTATTCTTGGTGAGAATAGCCCGATCGACGCCTCTACATTCATTTATTACCTTGTTATTTTCTATAGCATCATCAATCCGGCAAAAGACCTGAGTAAAGCTGCTTATGCCATACAGAAAGGGCTTGCCTCCATGGAACGTGTAGACAAAATTTTAAAAGCCGAGTCGAATATCCAATCTCCTGTCGATCCGAAGCCGGTAATGCTGAACCATGCGATCGAATATAAGGATGTCTGGTTCCGTTACCATCAGGAATGGGTGCTTAAGGGTATCAATTTATGTATTGATAAAGGGAAAACGATCGCGCTTGTGGGGCAGTCCGGATCGGGAAAAAGTACGCTTGTGGATTTGCTCCCCCGTTTTTATGATATTGAAAAAGGAAGTATCACGATTGACGATACGGATATACGCGACGCTTCCTTATACGATCTGCGGGGATTGATGGGGAATGTGAACCAGGAAGCAATCCTTTTCAATGATACGTTTTTCAATAATATCGCTTTCGGGGTGGAGTCAGCCACCCATGAAGAAGTAGAGGAAGCGGCCCGTATTGCCAATGCGCATGATTTTATTATGGCTTCCGAAGAAGGGTATGATACGAATATCGGAGACCGCGGAGGAAAACTTTCCGGCGGCCAGCGGCAGCGTATAAGCATTGCGCGCGCTATTTTGAAAAACCCGCCTATTCTGATTCTCGATGAGGCGACATCCGCCCTTGATACGGAGTCGGAGCGCCTTGTACAGGAGGCCCTTGAAAACCTTATGCGGAACCGCACGACGATCGTGATCGCTCATCGCCTTTCTACAATACGTAATGCGGATGAGATCTGTGTGATGCATGAAGGGGAAATTGTCGAAAGGGGAAAACATGATGAGTTGCTGTTGAAGGACGGCTATTACAAACGGCTGTGTGATATGCAGAAATTTTGATGATACGGAATTGGCTGTCGACAATTTTGTTTTATTTTGTGAACCTTATTTAAAACACACCTATTTATGAAATCAATCAATTTACTTTCCGGATTTATGTTTACAGTGGCATGCCTTTTTTTTTCAGGCTGTAATACTGTGGCATCTGATACAAATAGCTCCGATGCTTCGATGGCTTATCATTTTGATCAACCTGCCTCTGTCTGGGAGGAAACATTCCCGTTGGGAAACGGACGGATCGGTATGATGCCTGACGGAGGAACCGAAAAAGAAACCTATGTATTGAACGAGATCTCCATGTGGTCCGGCAGTAAGCAGGATACCGATAATCCGGAGGCGCGGAAGTCGCTACCGGAAATACGCCGTTTGCTTTTTGCCGGCAAAAATGATGAGGCCCAGGCGCTGATGTATAAAACATTTGTGTGTAAAGGTGAAGGCAGCGGACGTGGACATGGCTATGCAAAACCTTATGGTGCGTACCAGTTATTCGGAAACCTGGTCATCGATTATTTATATCCGGAAGAAGGGCCGGCGACCGGTATTGCGGATTATCGCAGAGAACTGCAATTAGATAATGCCCTGGCTACCGTCTCCTATAAACGTGGAAATATTACCTATCATCGTGAATCTTTTACTTCGTTTGCTTCCGACCTGGGCGTTATCCGTCTGACGGCAGATAAGGCCAAATCATTGAATTTTGCTATCGGGATGAACCGTAAATCAAATGTACCTGATCCTCGCTTTGATACCGGATGCAGTGTTTCTGACGGTGAGAATCTATACCTTTTGTTTTCCGGCCGTTTGCTTTCGGGAACGGAAGGTGAAGATAACATGGAGCCACAAGGTATGCATTATAAGGCGCAGGTATGTGTATTACTGCCTGAGGGCGGAACTCTGAAAGCCGGTGGTGACGGTGAATCATTAGCTGTTGACGGGGCATCCGAAGCGATTATCCTTATCGGGATGGTAACGGATTATTTTGATAAAGATCCGGAGGCACAATTAAAATCTCAATTTGCTGCAGTTGAGGGAAAAAGCTATTCCGCAATGAAAAAAGAACATACGGATGCTTACCGTGAATTATTCGCGCGCGCCAGCGTTGATTTCGGACATGTGGAAGAAAAAGAACAGATGCCTGTCAACAAGCGTCTGGAATTATTCCAACAAGATAAAAATGATCCATCCTTATTAGCCCTTTACTACCAGTTCGGACGCTATCTTCTTATTTCTTCGACACGCCCGGGATTGTTGCCGCCTAATTTGCAGGGATTATGGTGTAATACGATCAATACGCCCTGGAACGGGGATTATCACCTGAATATAAATTTGCAGATGAATTTGTGGCCTGCGGAGACGGGGAACCTGCCGGAGTTGCACCTGCCTTTGGCAGAATGGACAAAACAGCAGGTCGAAAGCGGGCGGGGGACGGCCAAAGCCTTTTATGACGCCCGCGGATGGGTAACCCATATACTTGGTAATGTATGGGAATTTACAGCTCCGGGAGAACATCCGTCATGGGGAGCTACGAATACGTCGGCCGCATGGCTGTGCGAGCATCTCTACCAACATTATCAGTTTACTCTGGATAAAGAGTATCTTGCGGATGTTTATCCTGTAATGAAAGAAGCCGCCTTATTTTTTGTGGATATGCTGGTTGAGGATCCCCGGAATAATTATCTGGTAACGGCTCCTACTACTTCGCCGGAGAATGCTTTTGTGATGCCCGATGATAAGCGTGTCAGTATCTGTGCCGGTTCGACAATGGATAACCAGATCCTGAGAGAGTTGTTTACAAATACGATAGAGGCTGCTTCGATACTCGGTCTGGATATGGATTTTGCCGATACTCTGGCTCAGAAACGCGCCCGCCTGATGCCTACGACCGTAGGAGAGGACGGCCGTATTATGGAATGGCTTGAGCCGTTTACAGAGGCGGAGCCTACCCATCGTCATGTTTCGCATCTTTATGGTCTTTATCCGTCCAATGAAATTTCAGTTGCGAGCACTCCGGAACTGGCTGAGGCAGCACGTAAAAGTTTGATTGCGCGCGGTGATCAGAGCACCGGTTGGTCAATGGGCTGGAAAGTGAATTTCTGGGCCAGGCTGCATGACGGAGAACATGCATTCAAGCTATTGGCAGATCTGCTGAGACCTTGCATGCAGAAAGGTGTAAATATGTCTAACGGTGGCGGAACATATCCCAATTTGTTTTGCGCACATCCGCCGTTCCAGATTGACGGTAACTTCGGCGGAGCCGCAGGCATAGCCGAGATGCTGATACAGAGTCAGAATGGATTTATCGAACTGCTCCCGGCGCTTCCCGTTGCCTGGAATACCGGTCATTTCGAGGGATTGTGCGTGCAGGGTGGCGGAGAAGTATCTGCTTCGTGGACAGACGGAGTATTGCAAATAGTTACACTTAAAGCTAAAACCGACCATTCTTTTCGTTTAAAACTACCGCTTGAAATGCAAACCGCTTCGGCCAGACTTAACCATGCATCCGTGGATTTGACATTTGCAAAAGGAATGTTTTTTGTTGAGATGAAGAAAGATGATACACTGATTATTGAAAAAAAGTAACCAACAGATGGTTTTTAAGAAAAATAACTAAATATTTGCATATTATGTTAATCGAGATTATATTTGCAAATATATATAAAAAAACACAAATAAAAAACAAGGGGTATGAAGAAAAAAGTATTGAGCTTAGGATTATTGGGTGTTACTTTATTGGGGTGTACTGATAGTATCGTGAACACAGGTGTTGTTCCGGAAAAAGATGTTGATGATATATCATATGCGACTTTCTTTTTAAATCCTGTCGGGGGTTTTAATTCCACTTATGGAGGATTAAGCGAAGTGGAGGGTAGTGGAAATGAAAATACCATCTCAGATGCATTTATTGCGATTTATAAGACGGATGGAGAGCCGGAGGCATTAGCTTATTTGGCGGCTGTGCCGATGTACACAAATGCCGCAACAGGAAGTGGTGGCAAGATTACTATAAAATGTAGAACAGGTGTAAAAAAAATATATGTTGCAACGAATGTTGGAAATCCGGTAAGTGTTAAGCCTACAGGTAATACCAGTTCGATATTGATTTATGGCAATACAGATAAGCAAGTACAAAATACGGAAGTTGATCCGGGTATTGCAGAATCGTATGAAGGTGCTGAGGGTACGTCATTTGCAGATACAGTGAATGCTTTAATTGTTTCAACAGGTGGGACTACTTATATCAATGATTTCAACAATACATCCTTGGTAACTACTGGTACCCCTTCTTTGCCAACTGCCGGAGCATCTGCGGATGGGTTGATACTTGCTCTTACAGGCCGGGGCAACACGAGTAATGGAGTTCTTACAGGAAACGGAAGTCAGAATAGTATGAGCGCCTTCTTAATGACGAATTGGGATGGGAATGATGATAATGCTGGTTTAAACACTAATTCATCTACATGCACCTTTTTGGTGCGAATGGTATCGCCGGCTGAGTCTCGCTCGGCAACTCCTTCGGACTTGTTTAAAAATGCATTTGTTATAAACTTACAACGCGCTGTAGCAAAAATTGCTTTAAGTGTTAATCCGAATGCGCTTGCGTCTGCCGGTTCCGGAACTAATAAAGGGCAAGTTGATTTGCAGTTGGGCAATAGTTCCATATATACCAATCCTAAATTTGCTGTGGGAAACATTGCTAAAGCGACATATCCTTTCCAGCAATTTGATGGAAATATAGTTAAATCGGCTGCATACGATTTTCGTGAAGGAATCTATGAAAATGAATCTTTAGGATTGATGCAATGGCGTCGTTTTATGGATAATAGTCGTATCTATGGAGCATATGATTTAACAGGTTATCCCGGAAGTCGAACAACAGTAGATGCTGTTGTTGCAACTATTAACTCGAGTCCGAATATTGCATACAGACAACAAGCTACTCCTTCATTTGGAGTAGACGATTATGTGATTATTCCGGAAAATAATAACAAAGAAACATTCGCCTTTTATTCTACTTATGTTGTCTTTGCAGCTAAATATAATCCGGATAGAATCATTACAGCGGTTAATGATGTGGGTGCAACAACTATAGTTGCAGGTTCAAATACGGTTCCTGCTTATACATCGAATGGAACTGCTACGGATACATTATATTATTTGAAAAACAGAGAAGAAGGCTACTTTTTCTGGGGACTTAACACACTTGTTGATTATTTAAAATATAGAGAAAGGGTAAGCCTTTCTGATGCTGAAATGGAGCAATTACTTGCAGCGTGGGAATACTTAGGTGAATTACAAAAGTATTATCAGGGAATCTGTTTTTATCGCATATGGGTACAAGACAACGAGGCTGTTGAAGCGGCTAATATGGTCTTGGTACGACGAAATCATTTTTATAATATAATTGTTGATAGTTTTGCCGGTCCGGGTATTGCAAACCCTCATGAGATTGTGAGTAAATATAAAGTAGTGACTCCTATATGTTGTGATACAAGTCCAACTTTTATAACGGTGTCTATAAGGGTTGCTCCATGGCATGTGGTGGAACAGCGTGAAACGGCAGATGATACCGTGTGGTGATTATCAGAAAGAAAAATATTGGCTAAATATATGAGGGCGAATGTCATTCAGGGATATTCGCCTGACGTTGATAGTATTCCCCTCCCGACTGTACGCGGTGATCAGAGCATTGGTTGGTCTATGGGCTGGAAAGTGAGTTTCTGGGCCAGGTTGCATGACGGAGAACATGCATTCAAGTTGTTGGTGGATCTGCTGAAACCTTGCATGCAGAAAGGTGTAAATATGTCTAACGGCGGCGGAGAAGTATCTGCTTCGTGGACAGACGGAGTGTTGCAAATAGTTACACTTAAAGCTAAAACCGACCATTCTTTTCGTTTAAAGCTTCCGGAAAATATGCAGGGAGACCTCTCGGCTAAACTAAATAATACTTCCGTGAATATAGTATCGACAGATGGCATGGTTACTATTGATATGAAAAAGGGTGATATTTTTCAATTGCAATAATCCCGGATGAACTTTTAGGAAGATGTGATATTTAAGTTTTCATTTTAGAATACATAATGTTTTTCGGATTGTTATATTATCGGGTGAACCGGATATATAGATCGATTCTATTCTTAATACATTTGCAACGTATATATACAAATTTATTGAAGTCATCTTGACTTTTCATTTTTATTTATTTTGTTGAGAAGAATTACCATAAATGCAATATAGTTAAACGCTTTCCAACTTGAGACAGTTGTGTCAAACCTGTTAAGCAAAGT
>JAITVS010000407.1 GCA_031285685.1 Tannerella sp. | reverse complement strand
GACTAACAAAAAGAAGATAAATACATGAATATAATAGAAACAGAACGCTTGATTCTCCGTCCAATCGTAGAAAGCGATACCGAAGACCTATTTGAGTATTGCAAGAACCCAAATGTAGGGATAAATGCAGGGTGGAAACCGCATGATAGCATGGAAGAAACAAGAGAGATTATGAAGCTCGTTTTTTTAGATCAGGAAAATGCATATGGTATGGTGCTAAAAGAGACAGGAAAACTTTTTGGATCCATTGGGATGATTCCTGATCCGAAGCGACAATATGATAAAACCCGAATGATTGGATATGCAATCAGCGAGGATTATTGGGGCAAAGGATATACCTCGGAGGCGGTAAAAGCATTGCTTCGCTATGGGTTTGAAGAACTGAATTTAGAACTCATCTCTGCCTATTGTTTCTCATACAATGAAAAGTCTAAAAAAGTACTTATTAATTGTGGATTTGAGTATGAAGGAAGACTCCGTTTAGGAGAAAAACGCTTTGATGGAACGATTCTCGATCACGAATGTTATTCCATCATGAGAAGAGCGGAACTTTAAATGTAATAATCCTTTATTTATCTGAATACAAAGGTATATTCCAAGAATAAAACGTCAAGGCTGAAATAAGAACGGTCGCCCAATCGTTACCCAAGCTCTCTCAAAGTCTGCCGAACATTCTGTTAATTGGATACTTCCACTCGAATTAATCATGTTTAGGTAGAACAAAATCTTAAAAGTATCAGACTTATAGAATACAAAAAAAATCATAACACGATGACAGACAAAATAATAACAGATGTTCGCCAAACACTGAAGGATTGTGTCGATAAAAAAACACTTGAATCTTCGAACCGCTTTTTCAAAGAAGGAGAAGAAGCTTTGGTTCATGGTGTAAAAATGACAGAAGTCAGCAAGATCGGCAAGGAATTTTATAAACAAATCAAGGAACGTTCCAAACAGGAAATCTTCTATATTTGTGAAGAACTTTGGAAATCGAAATATCTTGAAGAAGCGGTTATTGCTTGCATTTGCGCCGAATCTTTACACAAAGAATACGAACCTTCCGATTTTAAAACATTTGAACACTGGGTTAAAAGCTATGTCAATAATTGGGCGGATTGCGATACATTGTGCAACCATACAATAGGAACGTTTATCATGATGTATCCCGAATATCTGAAAGAATTGAAAAAATGGGCAAAGTCGTCCGGACGCTGGGTTAAACGGGCTTCTGCCGTAACATTGATTATTCCTGCACGAAAAGGATTATTTCTGAAAGATATCTTTGATATTGCAGATATCCTTCTTCTTGATAAAGATGATATGGTACAAAAAGGTTACGGCTGGATGCTGAAAGCAGCAAGCGAGGCTTATCAGAAAGAAGTATTTGATTATGTAGTATCAAAGAAAGCAATAATGCCACGTACGGCGCTGCGCTATGCAATAGAGAAAATGCCCAAAGAGTTAAAAGACGAAGCGATGTCAAAACCGAAAATATAAAAAGATTACGAATCCAGTTTTTTTAATCTTTATTGCACGAAGAAAAATGTTGAATGCCGGTATACATGTGAATAGGACGAATTTTACTTATAAAAAATATCTGATCATATGGATATGTATGTTCTGTTCCATCCCTGTATTTTCACAAAACGGAAGAACTTTCATAATAGAAGAATTGCCCAGACCGGAAAAACCTCTTTTTCAAAAAGGGCATGAAGATATTCTTAAAAACCTAATCCTGGATAAAGCAAATCTTTCCTTGTGGGAAATCAATAATAATGAAATTGAATTTGATTATGGAATAATAGCAGCAAGTGGAACCCCTGACAGTCTGGTTGATTTCGGATATAACTCCTTTTTCTATGGTATGTATCAGGCCTATGCGGAACACAGGCCCTTTGTTCTATCCCCGGATATGATCTGGCTTTTAATCACCCAGGGGTTTGCCAGACATATTCATGCAAATGCCGAAAGTTTAAGAGAATATTTTGTTGATCATTCCGGTAAACACACATTAATTGTCGAATCAGGAACAGATTTAATGACAAATCCGGATGAGTGGGAAAAAATATTTCCACAATTTACGACTCAAATAAGTGAATATGTAGGAGATGAGTTGGTTAATCATCTAACGGCAGATTTTTCAACCACCACATCCGTAGAAAAAATAGCTACTGAAATTACAATAATGGAAGCGATGGAGCCTTATTTTGAATATATCGTTATACGCATGGTCTGCGGGATCCCGGAGATTACATTGCAGGGAACAACAGAGGACTGGCAAAAAATACTGGACAAAATCAAATACCTTGAAAGGTACCAATTGCAATGGTGGATAAAAGAATTAGAGCCAATACTCAAAGAATTTGTGGATGCTTCAAACGGAAATATAAATAAAAAATTCTGGAAAAACATGTTCAAATACCATTCACAGAAAGAATATGGGGCTCCTAATATCATTGACGGATGGATCGTCAAGTTTTTTCCATACGACAAAGATGGAAAACGGAATAACCTGAAAAATCTGACCGGTGGGAAAACATTGCCTGATGAAATTGTAAAAGTAGATTTAAAATATATCGAAATAAACGGTGGATACACGAAAGAAACCATGTTGGAGTTATGGAGTGGATTCATTGGTCTGGAACAAAATCCGAAGAACTTCGCTTTAACTCCCCGGATTGGCTGGATGATAAAAAAGAAAGACGCACACGAACAAGGGATTATTCAGAAACTTCAATTGGAGAATCAACCCTGTAGCAGCTGGGGAAATGGTATCAGCATAAGGATCGATGAAGTTCCCGCAAGCCTGGGAAGATTAAATGAAATATATTCATTGGACTTACACTTTACAAAAGCAGTTTCCATACCTGACTGGTTAAAAGACGTCCGGATAGGAATTCTAAAAATTGAAGGAAATATAACACGGGCCGAAACAGATAAAATCATACGTTTGTTTCCTGATACCGATATAACAATAAATGGTAAAAACTACCATAAAGGAAATAATGGCTGGATACTAATTTCAGGAAATCAGATTCCCCGGGAAGTACTCAAATCAGAGCATATATGGATTTTAGAAATCCGGAATATCAGTTCTGAAAAAGAGGTGTTGACAATACTCAATGACGTGAAACATATCAACATTCAAATCTTAAGTTTGGAAAGTAACATGTCACTCCGGAATATTCAAAAAATCAAACAACTCCTGCCTGAAACAAAAATATATATGCAGGGGAAGGAAATAAAGAATTAAAGGCAAAACCGTGTCGAAACCGGAAATATACATGGATACAGCACTACAATTGCAAATAAATATAGATAACGGAAAAACTTTTTCTGATAGGCAAATCCTGGAAATCTTAAATCAATCGGAACTCGTAAAGGAGCTGACTTCCGATTTCCCCGAAAAACCGTTATCTGTTGTCTGGCGATTAATTTGTATAAGCGAAATACCATCCGGTCATCTTCTCGGATATACTCAAAAACTGATAAACAGGGTCTATGAAAAATTTGCAACTCCTTTCGGTTTTTCTCTGAGTGGTAGTGAAAAAAACTTTCTGCCGTGTTATAATGCCATGATTGCTTCCGCACTCTGCAGATTAGAAAGAACCGGAGACGATCAGGTCCGGAACGCATTGGACTGGATAAATGAAAACCAACCGATGGAACGAAATCTGAATGTGAACCTGTATGGTTTTCGTTTTGACAGGTTCGGCGGCTGTTTTAATAAAACTCCATGTTATATTGGGTTGGCAAAATCCGTAATCGCTTTACAAAATTACAAGGGTAAGACAAATGATTTAAGATACGAAACAAAATTAAAACAAGGCATAAATTACATGCTGGAACATTATTTAACGTGAGTTCGAAATAAAGTTAGAAAAGCGCAAGTTGTTTGTCCTTCACAATATCGACGTTAATAGACGGCTTCTTAGGCAGAAAACTATATGTTAATAGCCCTGCTATGAGGTTTGTAATGAAATTAATAAAAGACCTGTGTCTGGAATGTTCAATCTGACAAATATTCTTCAATTCATCATTGACCGATTCAATAACCGCTCTTTTCCTTAATATCAAGCGTTCCTGTAAAGGCAGTTCCCCACCTTTCATGTTATTTCTCATTTTATAAATAAGCTGTATGCCATCGACAAAGAGAATTTCCGCCAGTTTTTTAGAAATATATCCCCGGTCACCATAAAGTTTACCTGAGACATTACGAATAAAACTATCTATGGATAAGGGAGAACGGTCATCCACGTTTGCCTGGGTCAGGATAAAACTGATGATCTCTCCTTTGTCATTAATGATGATATGTAGTTTGAAACCAAAGAATCAACCCATTGTTCCGCATCCTTTTGTAGCTATTTCATCAAACACTTTACTTTTGGAATGCTCCCTTTTGATATGCCGTACTTTTAATGAAGTGGAATCTATAAAGTTAATGCCTGCCGAGGTTGTTTTTCCCATACGGCAACTTTTTAAGAATAACACCAAGGGGCAAAAGTGCTTCCTGTTGCAATTCTACAAAACGGCTATAGGAGACAAGATGGGGAAAGGATGAATGAAGATGCTTACAGACATAGAACAGATAGTAATGTTTCAGGCATCTCATCCCGCTCAGATGAAATGCAACCAGTATAGTCATAACCTCGCTCTCTGACAGCCTGTTTGGCTTATTCCTGTGCCTTTTGCCGTTGTCATCTCTTAGTTGATGTTTGGAGAGGGTCATATCAAATTCTTTAGAAAATTCATCCGTTAAATAAAATATTTCTGTAATTTCGTCAGTGCTTAGCATAATGGAGATTATTGATTAATTGTTTGTAAATAAGCACTATAAATATTGAAGTCATCTTGACTTTTCATTTTTATTTATTTTGTTGAGAAGAATTACCATAAATGCAATATAGTTAAACGCTTTCCAACTTGAGACAGTTGTGTCAAACCTGTTAAGCAAAGT
>JAITVS010000384.1 GCA_031285685.1 Tannerella sp. | reverse complement strand
CCTTTGCTTTGGCAAGCGCGTATGGCGAGGTAATGGAGCGGCTTCAAAATAAAAAACTGTTTAACAAAACATACAGATTAAAATACCACCACCAAACGTTTCCTGATGAGAAATATGATGATGTGGTGAAGTTCTCCGAAGAACATCCCATGATCATGAAACATTTAGTTCCAGATTATGAAAATGACACATTTTTTGATATATTCAGAAAATATCCGAAAATGTCTTATTTCTCGAAATATTGTGATGTTTTTGAAGAAAAGACACAATTTCTTCCGTCCATACTGGTGAATATGGCATGTGGCACAAATGGCATGTGTGCCGGCAACACTTTGTATGAAGCATTGTGCCACGGTATATGTGAAATCATGGAACGGTATGTTTCAAAGGAAATACTGTACCATCAGTTAACTCTGCCCGACATACCCATTAAGGACATCAAAGATCAAAAAACGATGGACATCATTGAATTGTTGAAAAAGGCGGAGTTGGATGTTGTCATTAAAGACTGTACTTTGGGTGGGATTTATCCGGTAGTAGGGGTTTTATTGATGAACAAGTCAAAAACGCGGTACCAGTTCCGGCTTGGAAGCGAATCAATTTTTTCGATTGCTTTGGAACGTTGCCTTACGGAGGTATTCCAGGGCAATAATATACAATCGTTTGTGCATAATTCGATGCTCCCGGTTGAGTATCATTTGGTTTATGATGATAAAAGCATCAGGGATAATCTGATGAAAATCTCCAAAAACGGTACCGGGCAATTTCCAACATCTGTATTTTATGACATGCAATCAGATAATAGTTATAAGAATGCTTTTTTAGCGGAACAGGAAAATAATCAACAAAGTTATGGTCATTTACTTGGTATATTAAAGCGAAATGGTTTTAAATTCTATGTGAGAAACATGTCATTTTCAGGTTTCCCGACTTATAAGATTTATATACCCGGAATGTCAGAGATTTTTCTTAATGATACACATGAAATTGAGCAAAAAATCAAAACGAACAGGTTGGCTAATTATTTGTTGAATATTCAATCATGTAATAAGGAAGAATTGGAGTTTTTGTTGGAAGAATTGAAAAATTATTGCAGTCAAAATCCTGAAAGTTTCCATATCGGGAGCATGCCTTATTTCAAATCGACCAATTTGCATCTTAAAAAAGCCAATGAGTTTGAAAAAATTGATATAAGGATGATTGTTGCCTTATTGAGTTATATTCTGGGGAACGATAAAATGGCAGCGAATTATTTTGCTTTGTATATGAAAACTTTGCCCCACGAAAAGTACGCTAACATACGTTATTATCGCTGTATCATGGCTTTTCTGCAATATAAGGCAGAAGAAGTTGACGATGAAAAAATATACGTGAATTTGGTTCAATTGTTTCCTGAGGATACTGTTTTGGAAGTCTTAAAGGATTTTAAAGAGCGATCAGGCAAACTTTTTTCTGAAATGTCATTTCCTTCTTGCCCAGATTGCAACAATTGTAAAATTTCAAAAAGTTGTTTGTGGGAAGAATGGGAAAGAATAAATGGCATAATCAGTGAAAAATTAAATTTATTCAATTGTTATCATGTGATACAATAATGCTAAAACCATTCACATATCAACCTTTCACCATTGAAGAGGAAATCATGCACCACTTGATGCTGCAATCTTTCTCTCTTAAAAGAAACGGATTGCTGTACGGTAAACTTGGCATTGCCATTGCGTTTTTTGAATGGGGCCGGCGCTGCAATAATCGGGTATATACTGATTTTGCAACAGAATTGAACAAAGATTTGCCCGCCAGGATAGACGAAAGGGTAACATGCGATTTTGCAACAGGCCTGTGCGGGTTTGGATGGGGAGTGGAATACATGGTACAGCAACGGTTTGCAGACTGCAACAGGATTTGTGAAGAAATCGATCAAAGGGTAATGGCGGTAGATATCCGGAGAATGAACAATTTTTCCCTTGAAAGCGGCTTGGAGGGATTTCTTCATTACATCCTGATCCGGTTAGCGGGAACAGGGAGTCAAAATAAAAATGTTATGCCTTTTGACGATCTCTACCTGAAGGACACATATAACAGGTTGCAATCCTTACCGGAAGAATTGATTTCAAACAATCTGCATCGCTTGAAACAGGCATTTATATCCTGCATGGATGCCGGCTCATCGGATTACAAACCGGATATCTGTTCGTTTACAAATGATTTGGAATTGAATGGCAAAGAAGATATTTTATCTGCAAAACCGGGACTGGCCGATGGATTGGCCGGAAAAATCATACGAATGGTTCATCATTTGAGCGGACATAAATACGGATTGTCATGAAAAATGTATACATCATAGATGAATATGCCAGTTCAAAAATAAACGGTATTGGCGCCTATATACGGGAGCTCATACATTGTTTGCAGGAAATGGAAGTGAATATATGCCGGGTAGACTGTTGCCACGATACCGCGACATTCAAAATAGAAACACGGGATGGCGTCCGGCAAATGCAATTCCCGGCAATTCCCGGTTTTTGGGGTCAGCACCATGCCATCATTGATAAATTTCTCCGCCTGTACATAAATGATTCCCAGGATAATATATTTCTGTTTCATCATACCCCGTGCGAGTTTCTGGTGAAAACGGTAAAAGATTCTTTTCCTCTGTCCAGACTTGTTTTTGTCATTCACGATATGACCTGGACGGGGGATATGCTCGGAGATAAAACCGAATTAGAACGATTTGCCGCCGTTGAAAACCGTGAACTGTTTGAAAAGGAATATCCTGAACTCCTGCCGCGTTTTAACGAAGAAAAACGCATGTATGAAGCAGTGCACCGGATAGTTGCACTGACTGCCGAAACTGTTGACCTGCTTCAAAATGTATACGGGACAAGTGATGAAAAAATCTCATTCATACCTAACGGACTGCGGGATATCTGTTGCGAATTTTCCGAAAAGGAAAGAAACCGGTTAAAATCAAGCCTGTTTGTTCCCTTGCACGAAAAGGTCATTGTATTCGCAGGACGTGTAAAAAACGTAAAAGGAATATATCAGGTCATCAACGGCTTGAAAAAGGCAGTGAAAACAGAGCCCGATTTTCGTCTGGTTGTTGCGGGAACTGTATTTGAAATGAAGAAACTCATGGAACATGCAGGCGGGATTGCCGCGAAAATAACGTTTACGGGACAGATTCCGAAAGATAAACTGCATGAATGGTACCGGATTGCAGATATCGGGGTACTGGCTTCCTATTGGGAGCAGTGCAGCTATACCGGCATCGAAATGATGATGTACGGGCTGCCGGTAGTCGCTTCCGACGGTTTTTGCGTGGGCGATATGTTCAAAAATGATGAAAATGCGAAGATTGCACGGATAGGCGATCGAAGCCATCCCGAAGAATTTGAAAACAATCTGACTGAAGCATTTCTGGAATTGTTGCAGTCAGATGAATTATGCAGGACGTTGGGGGAAAACGGCCGGAAAGTGTATGAATCCAGGTATCAAATCAATTATATGAAAGAAGGGTATCAAATGCTTTTCAATTCTTTATAAAACTGTATTATGAGTTATCTGAAGTTTCCCTTTTACAGACAGTTGGACGCCATGGATTGCGGCCCTTCCTGCCTGCGCATGATTGCAAAATATTATGGGAAAAGTTTTTCCATACAGCAACTGCGTGAAAAATCGCATATTCAACGCACGGGCGTCAATCTGCTGGGCCTTAGCGAAGCCGCCGAAAGCATCGGCTTGCGGACAACCTGCGTGCGCACTTCTGTTCAAAAGTTAAAGGAACAGGCTAAACTTCCCTGTATCATCCACTGGAAACAGGAGCATTTCGTGGTACTTTACAACATAAAAAAACGAAAAGACAAATGGTTTTTCCATATAGCAGACCCTGCCTACGGGTTGATAAAATATGA
>JAITVS010000374.1 GCA_031285685.1 Tannerella sp. | reverse complement strand
CTACGTTTTCATCCGGCCGGAAAGGTGTGATTTATAATGCTGTACCACAGGCTCTTGACTATAAAACCACCCTGCGTCCAGGCATAGTGATTCTTCCAGATGAAGGATACCTGTTTTCGGGATGGAGCCACGAGGATTATATCTCACTCAGGGGTGAGGTTATTCCGGCGGAAAAGGGAATTATGCAGTACGATACGTTGACCATATATGGTCATGTTGAATTACGCGCTGATTTTGAACCGGAGACATATCCGATCCGATATCGCATGAACAACAGTGATAATCCGGAAAAAAATCCGTTATCCTATACAATAGAATCCGAAACCATTATGCTTGAGGCTCCAGCTAAACCGGGTGATACGTTTACCGGCTGGACAGGTTCAAACGGTGATATACCACAAACATCGGTCACCATATCAAAGGGAGAAACCGGAGAACGTATTTTTTATGCCAATTTCCTCTACAGCGGAAAAGAACATATCGACAAAATAAATACGGTAGAAAATAAAGACAGGATATGGGCGGCTAAAGGAACGCTTTACATCGAATCATCAAAACCCGGAAACATCATAAAGATCTATTCTACAGACGGTATGCTCCAAAAACAAGTTACAATCAACACAGAAGATATAAAAGAAATTAAGTTGAACAGAGGAATATATATCGTCACACGGAATGACGGTATCGGTGAAAAAGTGAGAATTGAATAAAACCGGAAATGGCACCTCTCCCGGTTCGCTTATGACAACATGAAAAGAATTATTTAATCGAACGATTTGCAGATAGATATTGATCTTTTTCTGCGGTAAACACCGCGGCCTAATAAGGGAAGATATGCTGGATTGTCCGGGGCGTATGTTCATAAAGGATTTACAGCAAAACATTGGAAGGATTGTGGCGAATATTCTTAATTATTCCGCCACAATCTATGAGTTTTTTTATAACTCTACTGCCGATAATTCAGCCAACGAAAGATTAAAATCCCTCTCTGCTTCCAGTACATTATTCATTGCATCATAATAATACGCTATCTCGAGCAGATAGTTTAAAAGGGATAATTCGCCTGCATCAAGCGCTTTTTGTAAAAATGCATCATTACTATATGAGGATAAGGCACTACGGTATTTCAGAGCGTTCTGTTGTAATCCGGAAGATTTCATAAACAAATTTTGGAGGTTACTATAAAACTGAACTTTTGTGTCTTCAAGCGCCTTTTCTGCTGCGCGTACTTGTGCTTTAGCCTGCTTTACCCTGTTTTTGTTTTCCCATAAAGGTATGGAGACACCAACAGTAACTCCCTGATAACGTTCTCCAACAACCTTTTCACTCATATAGCCTGCGTTGAATTTAGGTAATCCTAAAGCGGTATTGAGTTTAACCTGTTGCTGTCCGATTTCTATTTCTCCCCTCACATACTGTAATACAGGATTTTTTAATTCTGCTATATTATACCAATCATTAAAATTGAGAGGTAAAGGATCATTGGAATATTCGGTTGTAGTGAATGGTATTTCTATGCCACCATTCAATGCCCGTAATTCGTTTAATAAAGAAGCCCTTTCAATCTCAATACGATCCATTTCATTCCTGACGGTTATCAGGTTCAGTTGAGCCTTATTGTTTTCAATCACATTGGCATCTCCTTTGTCAAATTGTGTCTGGTAAGTTTGGGCAATATACTCTGCATTGGCTAACCTGACAGCATATTCTTTGGTCAGGGCATTATAATAAACAAGTTCGATACAAACCTGCTTTGCCCGTAACAACAGGTTGATGCGTTCGGATTTATACAATAGTTCCACATTTGTATTTTCCAACTTCGATATTTTATTCCTGTGTCCGTAGGCAGTAGGAAAGTCAAATGACTGGGTAGCACTGAAATCAGTTCGTTTGCCTATTACAGAGGGATTTCCCCAGAGATAATTGAACTCAACTTCGGGGTTCGGCAAAAATATCTCTGTCCGGTTGGCTAATTTCTGAGCATCCATCTGTTCACGTAATGCACTTAAAGTCGTACTGTTTGATTCTATTTCCTTCAGGACAGTTTCAACTTCGTTTTGTGCCATAACCGGGATCATAATTAATGTGAGCAGCATACTAACGATTAACTTTTTCGCCATACACAAAATATGTGCGCCAGGTAAAACCTTGGACAAGCCTGGTCTTTGCTCTCTTTTAATCATATTTTTCATCTTTGTGTTTTCTCTTTTGTAATAATTCATATACGATTGGTACGATGTATATATTCAGTAGGGTGGATGTTAATAATCCTCCAAGCACAACCACTGCCATCGGGCTTTGTATTTCATTTCCCGCCTTATCTCCATTAAATACAAGTGGGATAAGAGCCAAAGCGGCAGTAAGAGCAGTCATAAGTATAGGGTTCAACCTATCCAGGGAGCCGTTCATTATTAAATTACGAATTACGGATTGTGAATTACGGGTTGATTGTGTTTCATCATCTCCGGTACCCGGTTCCTGATTCGTAATTTTAAATTCGTAATTCGTAATTCCTGATTCATAATTCCCTTGTTGCATATGCTGATATTTGGAAATCAGTAATATCCCATTGCGGGTAGCAATACCGAACAAGGTAATAAACCCGATAATCGATGGGATGCTGACAATACCTGAAGTAAAGAATACAGCCAACACGCCACCTATCAAAGCCAGGGGTAAGTTTACCAATACAATAGCTGATAGAGTGAGGTTTTTGAATTCTCCGTATAGCAACAGGAAGATTACACAAATAGCCAGTAATGAAGCGATAAGTAGCGTACGGGTAGCGCTTTCCGCACTTTCAAACTGTCCGCCGTATTCAATCCTGTAACCTTCGGGCAAAGAAATGTCACTGTCTATTTTCTTTTTAATATCATCGACAACCCCTTTCAGATCCCTACCTGATACATTTGCAGAGACAACGATTTTGCGTTGTACGTTTTCGCGGCTGATAGAGTTTGGCCCACCAACGGAAACAATTTCGGCTACTTCTTCCAGCGGTATTTTGTTCCCGTTTTCGGTGTCAATCAGCGCCGATTTTATCTGTTCAATATTTTCCGTATAGTTTTTGTTTAGCCTTAATACCAGATCGAAACTTCGTTGCCCTTCGTAAATATCCGATATCTTTTCTCCGGCAAAAGCCAGTTCGATAAACTTATTAAAATCTTCAATGGATATGCCGTAACGGGCCAGCATACCCCTATTGGCACGTACTTGTATTTGCGGGGTTTCAGTTTGTTGCTCAACGGAAACATCAACAAGACCGTCAATTCCTTGTATGGAAGATTGGATTTGATTCCCTATAAGGAAGAGCTGACTTAAATCCGTTCCAAATAATTTGATGGCAATATTCGCCCGTGTTCCCGAAAGCATATGGTCGATACGGTGTCCGAGAGGCTGCCCGACGGTAGCGGCAATTCCGGGAACGCCTGCCAGTTTTTCCCGCACATCGGCAAAAAACGCATCACTGTTCCTGTCTTTCAGTTGGAAATTAACATCTATCTCGGCGCTGTTTGTTGCCTGCGAATGTTCGTCAAGCTCACCGCGACCTGTACGCCGGGCTGTATGGGTAATTTCGGGTATTTTAAGCAACTCGCTTTCCATAAGGTTACCCAGACGCTGGCTTTCCTCCAACGAAACACCGGGTTTTGTGACCGCAGAAATCGTTAGGGATCCTTCGTTGAAGTCGGGTAGAAAGCTCTGTCCCATCGTGAAGAATAATCCCAACGTAATGATAAATAGGGCGATGGTCGGATATAATACTTTCTTTTTGTTATTAAGTACCCAGTTCAGGGTTTTATAATAGAATGCCAGAAGTTTGCGTGTAAGCCAGCTGTCTTTGTCTTTTTTATCCATATATTTTTTGTCAGACAACATCAGGCGACACATCAACGGGGTAACGGTCATGGCAACGATTAACGACATAAACAGTGAGATTATATAAGCTATTCCAAGCGGTTTAAGCATACGTCCTTCCATTCCCGAAAGAAAGAATAACGGTACAAACGCAACGATGATGATGAAAGTAGCATTCAGGATAGACGCGCGGATTTCTTTCGAAGCTTCAAATACGACATTAAACACCGGTTCCCGTTCCTCTTTCGGTTTTTTGTGGTTTTGCCGCAATCGTTTATACACATTCTCCACGTCTATAATGGCATCGTCAACCAAAGATCCTATGGCAATACACATTCCTCCCAGTGTCATGGTGTTGATATTCATCCCTAAAAGATAGAGTATGATTACCGTTCCAAGCAGGGATAACGGAATAGCGATTACAGAAATGACTGTCGTGCGGAAACTTCCTAAAAACAGGAATAGAATGATCACAACAAATACCGCGCCTTCAATAAGGGCACGTCCGACATTGCTTACCGATGCTTCAATAAAATCAGCCTGACGGAAAATCTTTGTATCCATCCTGACATCTTCCGGAAGTGACTTTTGTATTTCAGCCAGATTCCGTTCAATATTCTCCGTCACGTTCAGCGTGTTGATATTCGGTTGCTTCGATACGGAAATTATCACCGAAGGTTGGGCATTCTGTGAAGCATAGCCCATCTTTACACCGCTTCCGATAACCACATCCGCCACATCCGAGACAACAACCGGCTTTCCATTAACCGTTTTAATGAATGTGGAGCCCAGCTCTTCGAGTTGGTTTGTACGTGCCATTCCACGCAACGCATATTCATTACCATAATCACGTACTACGCCTCCCGAAGAATTATCGCTGAATGTTTTGCCTACGTTTTCGAGTTCATTCATTGTCACTCCATAGACGTTCATTCTTTGAGGATCGGCAAGTATCTGATATTGTTTATAATCACCACCAATGATTGTTACCTGGGATACGCCACCGGTAGCTAAAATGGCGGGCTTAACCACCCAATCGGCTAATGTGCGGAGTTCCATCATCGAAGTGGAATCTGCCTGTAACCCGATGAAAAGGATTTCACCCATTACACTGGATTGAGGGGCAAGAACGGGGATAACATCAGCAGGTAATGAACTGCCGAGTGTAACCATCTTCTCACTTACAATCTGGCGCACTTTAAAGATATCGGCTCCCCAGTCAAACTCAACCCATACAAAAGAATATCCCTGCATAGAAGCTGAACGGACACGGCGAACATCGGCTGCTCCGTTTACGGCTGTTTCGATTGGGAAAGTTACCAAACGCTCCACTTCTTCGGCTGCCATACCGTGTGCATCGGTCATAACCACCACTGTGGGGGCTGTCAGGTCGGGGAATACATCAATATCCATCTTTTGAGAGGTATAGATTCCGCCGACAATCAATAATATCGCTCCTAATAATATAAATAGCTTATTATTAAGGGAGAACTTAATTATCTTGTTTAACATATCTCTATGGTATTAATGCACATGTCCTGAATGAGCATCCAATGCTCCCGATGCTTGTGCGAGTTTAACTAAAATGGCTCCTTTGCTTACCACCCGTTCGTTTTCGGATATACCCTCTAGAATCTCTGTCCTGAAACCATCTGTTGTACCCTTTTTCACAAGTCTTTTCTCAAAATATTCAGGCGTGAGCTGGACAAAGACAAAGTATGTTCCCATTTCTTCCACAATTGCCCCATTGGGAACAACAAGCGCATGATTGTTGGTTTGTAGTTTAATATACATTTCTACAAAACTTCCCGGAAGCAAGCCTATGCTATTTCTTACCTGAAATACAACCGGAATAAGCGGGTTGTTTAAATCGGTCGATTTGCCAAAAGAAATGACTTTCCCGTTCAGTTCTTCAAGTGTATAAGACAGGTTGCTATTCATTACCTTCAGGTTTGCAGAGGCAATATTACTAAGCACATCAAAATACTTTGGCTGCAATTCTGCTTTTATCAGCAAATCCTGATTCTGAGAAACAATAAGTACAGGCTGTCCGGCTTCGGCATATTCTCCGTTACGGACTAAAACCTGTTTTATAAATCCGTTCATCGGCGAAGAAATTACCTGCTTGCCGGATGAGAAGTTTTTACGGAGATTGTTATACACTATTTCAGCGTTTTTGTACGCTGTTTCAGTCTCAAGCAGATCTCTTTCCGAAACGATACGGTCTTTGGCAAGTTCTTTTTTACGTTCATAATCCGCTTTAGCCCTGTTGTATTCGGCAACAGCTTCATTGTAGCGCACATCCATGTTATTATCTGCCAGTCCGCCACTTTCTATCGAAAACATGGATTGTCCGGCATTTACAGCTTTTCCGTCCACAATATCATCATTGGAAAACAGAACGATACCGCTTGCTTTTGCAACCACAACTTTTTCATCAATTTGTGAGGGCTGTATCTGTGCGGTAGTTCTTATAATTTGTCCGAATGGTTCATATTTAATCTCTTCGGTAGCGAAATCTACTTTCCAGCTTTGTTCTTTAGAGAAAAAGACGCCATTACTGCTTTCTACAACAGCATCCACGGCGGCATGTTGCGCATCGTGTTCATCATCGTATATTTTGATGTCTGAAAGGATAATCTGTGAAGTCTTATCGGAAGTAGTAATGTCGAATATCAACTTACCTGTGCCTATTGTGGCAGGCATAATGGAGAATTGGAAAATTCCGTCTCTTAAAGGTTTATCCACAGTCTGATGTACCTCGTCAGTCCCGATGATGAGGCTTACAGTTATTTGTCCTTCCTTTAATGGTTTAAAATTCTCCAGGTGGGAGAAGTGAGCTAATATATCGCTTTGTTGCCCGACAACAAAAGGTGTTGCTTCGGCAAAAACTTCAAAGTCATTATTATATGCTGTGAGAAACAAATTTTCATCGTGGTCATGTTCTTCGGATGTCCCGCCTGGCTTTTGCGAACATGATGTTACGGCTATTGCCGTCAGCAGTGCCAGAACTAAATTATGTATTTTCATAACTGCTCCTTTTTAATGTTTATAAATAAGATTGGAGATACTTCGATTGCAATAGGAAAATATTCCTATTCGCTTAATCAAAAGCAAATAATTAAACAGTAAAAATTAACAAATAGGAGGAGCCCTTAGACCTAAGGAATGAACAATATAGTGGCTATGATAAGAAATAATATGTGGTTTGTGCCTGAAAGGCAAACTTTCAAATCCCTGAATATCTGTCAGGGAAGATATATCTAAGCAAAATGTAGGAATATCAATATGGAAATTAGCTAAAGCAGACGTCAGAGATGATGGAGAATTGTTTAAATCTGCACGGATATATAATTGACATAAAGTACAATTTGCGTCGGATTCATGAGAATGATCATTTTCTCCATCAGAATGTGAATGAAACGAATGAGTATACTCCGAATTATCATCAGAAAGCGATATCTTACAGAATGCGACAGGCATTCCATTATGGTGATGATGAGGAATAACAACATGTGCCAATATGATAATATTGGCAAGTAATAAAAAGGATATAGCTATTGTTCTCTTCATACTTTTCTTTGTTCTAACCGCGTCCGTAAAGATAGATAATCCTGTTTGCAAAGCTCCATAACAAAACATGCCGGATTTACATGATGACTTTCTTTACACAGGCAAAGATAAAACAAATGTCATGCAACTCAGTTGCAATGTAAAAATAATATATAAATTTTACTACAACAAGAATGCTTTTATCTGATAATCTGTAGGATAAAAATGTATCAAAAGCGTTTATGCTTCTGATACACTTTACCCGGGTAATTTTATATACCTTTATTTATGATGTCCGCTACCATTATTATGGCTTGAACCATTGTGGTTCGCCTGATGATTGTACGTTTTGTCGGTACATGCATTAATGATGATTACCACCGTGTGAATTATGAGAATGTCCGTTCGCATCATGTGTACCATGAGCGCTTCCGTTATGACGGGTTCCGTCATGCTTTGTTCCACTGTGATCGTTGTAAGCACAAACCTGATGTGTTCCGTCAGTTTGGATGTCGCAGTTCTCGTGATTGCCTGCAGCACATTGTTCGGCTACGCTTGCCTGATAAGATGCCACATCGGAATAACCAAGTGCTGAAGCACGAAGTTCCAGATTCCGGTCGGCATTACTAAAATCATGATCGTCATCGTTACTGCATGATACAAATCCGGCTGTCAATGCCACTACTGCGAATAAATAAACTACTTTTTTCATGTTCATTCTTTTTATTGTTATTAAAATTGCGCTTTATCTATATACCGCGTAATAACAATAATACCCTACCTGAAATCAGAAAATAATTTCAAAAAATACGACAGGAGTAAACGGAGTAGCTTTTGTATATATATTGAACACGTTATTCTGGTCGGATAAACGATAACTGTATTTCACATTATTTGTATCGAAAGCATTGAGGACGGATGCTCCTGTCTGTAACCTGAATTTCTTCAGTTTCATTTTATATATAAGCGATAAATCCAAACGGCTGTATGGTTCGCTGGAAACATCGGAATGTTTATGGCTATTGCCGTGTTGTCCTTCTTCGTTTCCCTGTCCGTGACCATGACCTCCGGTAGAAAGGTACGGAAATCCTGTTCCGTAAACATAGGTAGCCGACAGACAGAACGATTTTAAAGAGCAGATTGCACCCACCTTAATTTCTTGCCCCGTTGATTCTTCCTGCGGGTTTGAAGAATTAACAAGGGAATACGAAGCGAAAGCAGTCTGCCCCCTCCATTCTTTTTTGGCAAAAATGTCAACCCCGACATTCGTATTATTCAGCGCATAAATCGTATTGTCGATATAATACAATTGATTCCTGTTCTTTTTGACATATCCTTCGCCATTTACGAGCCAGCCGTTTTTACTGTATGCAAGTCCGGCCAGGAATTGCGTTGAAGAAAGCGAAGTACTGTCGGTCAGATTCCATATCATTTGATAGCTTCCCGAACGGTATTGATAGGGAACCCGTGTCAGGAATTGACTATACAACCCAAAGGAAGCAGTTGCCGTTAATTCGTCTGAAAAAGCATATCGGGCAGACAAACGGGGTTGCAGATATATTTTGTCGTCAGGTATTAAGTCTGCCCTTAACCCTGCATTTAATGATAATTTACCCAGTGATATATTGTCTGTAATATGCAGGGACGGATTGTTGATGCTTGTTTCAGTATTATTGAATGAGGTCGTATAATGTTGCCATTCTCCACCTATTTGTACTTTATTCCATCTGCCGATATCGAAATTATGTTCCAGTTTCAACGAAAATTCCTGTACCGTATTTTTTATCTGGAAAACATCCAAAGGCGTTGATTGGGTCTCTGTAATTCCGGATACATTGTCGATAGCTGCCGAAAACCGGGAATAAGAGAACAGGAATTTGCTATTATTACTGTTGTTCCATACCCTGTTATAATTTGCAGCAGCTCCGTACTGTTTGTTTTTTTCGGTAGCAGCCACTTTATACTCCTGTTGCTTTACAGAGAATTTAAAATGATCGTCAGCACCGTACAGGCTTATGTAGTAATTATCATTTTCAGACGCTCTTCCCGCATATTTCAGATTCAAATCACGAAAATCATATTCCGGTTCAATATAAATATCAGGCGATGCCTGGTTATTGTTTCCGTTTCCATGGTCATTCTCATTCGAGTTGTCAACAATACTTTCGTTGTTATACAGATTATAAAACGTTTGCCGGTATGCCACCGATAAAGCTGATGATTGCTTTATGGGAACAGAAGCATAAATATTGGCTGTATAATTACTTACATTCGCTTTTATAGACGGTTTCTTGAAATTCCCTTCGTTACCTGTTATTTCGGTAACAGCACCGATACGGTTTCCTTGTGATACGTCATACCCGCCTTTCAGCAAACGCAGATCTTTTGCCAGATAGGGATTGACGGATCCGATCTGGTCGTTGAAACTTTTCATCCCGAAAATAGTAAAGCCGTCATAAACCAAACGGCTTTCTCCCCAGTTACTACCCCACACAATAAGGTCTTCCGATGGCTCGCCCGAAGCACGTACACCAGGCATCATGCGTAGCAGGTTGAAAACTGAATTATCGGCGCTTCCGGGCATATAACGGGCAATCTGATGATTAATCCTCATTTCTCCCGATGTCCTGCCGGACTGCATAAGCATGGTTGACGATGAGGGGGCTATAACGACTTCATCCAAAGATATCGTTGCAGGGTTCAGGTAGAGTTTATGGTTGCCAACATTTAATAGGGTATCAAGTGTTTCAAACCCCATATATTGGGCATGTATTTGCATAGGGTCTTTTGTCTCTTTGACAATGGAAAAATAGCCTGCCTCATTGGTCGATATAATTCCTTTGTTTGTGCGTATATAGGCGTATGGGAGGAGTTCCCCTGTTGATTTATCCGTTAATTCGCCTGATATTGTATATGTTTTGCGAATGACTATTTTTTCTTCCGGTGGAGCAGGAGAAATAACATATACGCTCCCTACTTTTTCCACTTTGAAAGGTTTGTCTTTTAGTAGAAAACGAATGGCTTCCTCCGGAGTGTTGAATGTTTTCGATACGGAAACTTTATAGTTGGAAAGGGCTTTGTCATCGAATGATATTTCTACATCCAACGTGTTAAGTACTGTATTTAAGGGCTTGTCTGAAACAACTAACCGCAACTCCTGGGAAAAAGCTGCGGTAATGGTCAGTAGCAATATGATTACAATACAGAGTTTTTTCTTCACGGTGCGATATTAAACGTGATTCCGAAAGGTTTGCCTACTATTTCGAGTACCTCTTCCGGTTTTTTCTCTTTGGAGAAATTCCCGGTATAAAGATAGTCCAATTTGGCGTTTGAAGTGATCTGAATATCATACTGACGTTCAATTTCTTTCACTACATCTGCCAATGGAACACCGATAAAAGAGAATTTATTTTGTGTCCACCCGATAGATTGCAAACCATCTATATTATCGGATATGTCAAGTTTTCCGTCACGCAAATATACCTGCATATTGGGGGTAAGCGTGGTTTTTTCATTATTTGCCCTTACTTCCACCTTTCCGGTAAGGCATGTTACACGGTAACTTTCGGCACGGGCAAAGATATTGAAACTTGTTCCTAACACCCTTACTTCATTCCCGAATGATTCTACCGTAAAACGACTTCCGGGTTTAACTTCGAAGAATGCTTCGCCTTTTAACGTTACGCTTCTTGAAGCAAACCACCAGTAAGGCTTATAACTTAGTTTGCTGTCTGAATTAAGATTCACCTTAGAACCATCGGGCAG
Source organism: Tannerella sp. (assembly GCA_031285685.1). GTDB lineage: Bacteria > Bacteroidota > Bacteroidia > Bacteroidales > Tannerellaceae > Tannerella. The sequence continues at coordinate 974 of JAITVS010000374.1, read as the reverse complement.
GTTAACAGCCAAATGCGAACCGCGTGCAGCCTGTTCGGTTGTTTCGTAAAGCCAGGCAAACGCACCTGTTGCTATGATGAACATAACAACTGCTGCTGCCGCATATTTCCAGAAAGAAAGACGCTTAACCTTTGGGGAAGTCTCTGCTTCTTCATGATCAGCAAAAACTTCATTCCAGATTTCATCTTTGCTTTTGCTCCATTGGGGAGTAATTTTAATATCTTCCGTTTTCATTTTTTCTTTCAATCTAATAATTTACTTCTAAGGAATTGTAACGCAGCACTCATTCGTTTTTCAACAGCTTTCACACTGATGTCCAGACAGGCTGCAATCTCACTGTATTTAAGTTCATCATTCCGGCTCATCAGGAATACGATCCGTTGAGATTCCGGCATTTCTTCCAATGCTTTGGCATAAGAAGAAGTCAGTTCTTCAAAAGCCAGTTCGTCGTCGGGAGATAAAGAATCATCATTGTAAAGAGTCATACTCTGTTCAAAATTCAAACGAGCAGCATCCTTCCTGTAATTACTGATAACTAAATCATTTGCCATTTTACAAAGTAGTGATCTCAGATTATCACCGGTCAACAGCTCCCTTTTCTCCCATATTTTCATAAAAACATCCTGTGCTATATCTGATGCCGCATCAGCATCGCCACAACGATAAAAGATAAAACTTCGGATCGTATCGAAATACCTGTCGAACAATTGTTTGAACTCTTCTTTACTTAACATCCTGTCGGATTTTGTTTATTACTATACCGCACAAAGATACGGATACCCTACCTGATTATGATATTTTTCAGGAATTGATGCAAAATGTATTTAATATAATTCTGCGATTTAATGAGAAAAAGAGTTTTCACCCATCTTTTGTGACTAATGCATTGATTGCGATTGTAACTGACTGACAAAAAGCCTCAAAATTCAATCAAACTGTTATTTGAAGGAAACAGCAGACATTTAGATGAAGAA
>JAITVS010000306.1 GCA_031285685.1 Tannerella sp. | reverse complement strand
TACCCTTGCTGCGGTCAAGCCCTGGGGGAATTCCGAGGGAGCTGATCGTATAGGACTTTCCCATGTGATCAAAAGAGTTTCCTCGTTTTTCGGCTGCAAAGGTAAAAATATTTTCCTATTACACAAAAATATTTTTATAAATATTTTCGCTTATATCTAAATTCCGACCCTTTCCGCAAATACGTCACACGAATAAAATAAATCCGTTTATTTTGTATTACCTTTGACATACACTATCTTTACACCCTGAATCATATAGAGATAAGAAATGAAAATCGGGATCATTCAGCAGCATAACACAGACAATATCGACGATAACATAAAACGATTGGAAGAAAGTGTCCGGAATTGTGCGGGCAAAGGAGCGCAACTAATTGTACTGCAGGAACTACATAACGGATTATATTTTTGTCAGACTGAAAATACGGACCTGTTCGATATGGCGGAACCGATTCCCGGACCATCCACAGAACGCTTTGGCGCTTTGGCTAAAGAATGCGGGGTTGTGATCGTGACCTCCCTGTTCGAAAAACGTGCGCCGGGCCTGTATCATAATACAGCCGTAGTGCTTGAAAAAGACGGTTCCATCGCCGGAAAATACCGGAAAATGCATATACCGGATGATCCTGCCTATTATGAAAAATTTTATTTCACACCGGGAGACCTTGGCTTCGAACCGATAAAAACGTCCGTCGGTAATTTAGGTGTTCTTATCTGCTGGGATCAGTGGTTCCCGGAAGCAGCGCGTATGATGACTTTGAAAGGAGCCGATCTACTTCTGTATCCGACAGCCATCGGATGGGAAAGTAGCGATACTGATGATGAAAAGAAACGGCAACAGGATGCCTGGCAGACTGTTCAGCGCGGACATGCGGTCGCAAACGGATTACATGTCATCACAGTGAACCGCATCGGACATGAGCCGGATCCGTCCGGACAAACGAACGGTATTCAGTTCTGGGGACATAGTTTTATTTGTGGCCCGCAAGGTGAAATTATTTCACAATTACCCGACAACGAAGAAGTGATCACAGTAATGGATATTGATATGAAACGCAGCGAGCAGGTACGACGCTGGTGGCCGTTCCTGAGAGATCGCCGGATTGATGCATTCGGAGAACTGACCCGAAGATTTTCAGACTAACACATGATTATATAAGCAAAAGACCTGCATACCGTAACGAATATGCAGGTCTTTTTATATCAGTTTTCCTTAAAGTGTTTCAATCTTCTTTTATCATCATAGACGGAAATCATCAAAAACAATCCGCAGACAGACGCGATCATTATTATTGGCACAAAGAAAGTTAACGACGACAAGGCTTCTACCCCTCCCACCAGAACAACACCTATAGCTACCAACACAATAAGGGCATACATCACACCAAAAACAGAGAACATATTCCCGATCAGAGGGAACAGGCTTTTACTCTTCGATTTCTTTACGGAAAGAGCGCTTTCTGTTTCTATCTGCTGCATAATACGATACTTCAGGTTATCGCCGGCTTTTATTTTCGTTCCGGAAAAAAGCTTCCTGACAGGATCGTCCTGCATTTTCATTTCTCTTTCATTCATAATATACAAAATTTAATTTTTATTGCTTCATAAGATTTGTCATTATATCATACATTCGCTTTCGTGCGCGGTGCAGTTTAACTTTAATATTGGACTCCGTAAGACCTACTATATTTGCAATATCTTTAATAGAGTTATCCTCCAGATAAAAAAGACTGAGTATCAGCCCCTCATCATGAGGCAACATTTCCAGTGCCTTGTGCAACATCGCTTTTCTTTCCTCATCTTCTATCTGGCTCATCGTATCAAAATCGGAATACATATCCGATGTATCCATTTGTTCATAATCCGTATACTGTACATTATACGAAGAACTTCTGATTTCCGTCACCGCCGTATTGTATACAATCCGGTAAAACCAGGTCGAAAACTTACTGTCCGACTTAAACGTATGAAGATTATGAAACGCCTTTACAAATGAGTCCTGCACTATATCCTCGGCATCCTGCATATTACCGCAAACACGATACGCTATCGTCATAGCCATATCCTGATATGTATCAACAAAGTAGCCGAAGGCGGAGGTATCCCCCTTCAGCACTTTTCGTATTTGCAGTTTCTCGTCCATTATTCTCCTTCGTTTTCCATGTTCTTATTCTTCACTAGCAGATAGAACACGATGTACGATAAACCAAGACAAAGAATCGTCGATGAACAGATAACAAGAAACTCTACATAATACTCATAAGCCTTACACGATGTGAACATAATACCCACAATAAGTCCGATCGCGATACCGATACAAAGGACTCCGTTCCGTAATGACCGGTATTTGTTAGGTGACGGTTTTGACCTTACCGGAGGAACTATTCCGTGACGGGCCAGTTCCAGTCTCTCTTTATTGTTGGAGGAGATAAGTTTCACCAGCACATACGCTCCCAAAATAATAGGCAAACCAACTGCGCATACGATTGCGACTATAGGTATTAACAATGCCATAAATGCTTCCATAATTTTTTCTATTTAAATTGTTATTAATTTGTTTTCGGCTATATGACTAAAAAACACCATGACAGGTTACACTTTTATAAAACTTTTTTTATTCAGATAAAACCACAAAAGCATTATCCACTGAAAATAAACGAATTAATAATTCAAAATGAAAATATTCATTAAGTACTTACCAATGCGAATAAGGATGTTTTGCCAGCATGGAATTGTAATACCGGGCATCCCCGCTCACCTCCTGTCCTACCCACAAGGGTAGTTCAAATGTATCCTCTTCCGATTCAAGTTCAATTTCGGCCACAACAAGCCCTTCGTTTTCACCATGGAAAACATCCACTTCCCAGACATGATCCCCAACCTGCACATAATGACGAATCTTATCAATCAGACCCGGCAGACAAAGCCCGATCAACTCTTCAGCATCTTTCAGTGCTACCGGTTGCTCAAATTCATAGCGGCTCCACCCCCGCTCATTCGTCGCACTCTTAATTGTCAGAAAGCCCTCTTCTTCGCGAATACGCACACGAACGGTACGCTCCGCATCCGAGCATATATATCCCTGAACAATACGACGCTTCTTAAATGCCTCATCGATAAAGGAATGATTCTTAACCAAAAATTTACGTTCAATTTCCATTATGACATTATTCTTTTTTCTTGATAAAAAAGAACCAAAAAATCAAGACTTCGTGCGCTTCGCATCGTTTCGCCGGACGTTCCGACAGCTGAAATCTATGTAACTCGCTTCGCTCAAACAGCATAGATTTCTCACGCTGCCTACACTGGCGAAACGGCTCACCACACGAGGTCGGTCGTTATTATTATCGCTCCGCTCCTTTTTTAACAACCAATTACATTCTAACTATCAACCAATCACTACCATTGTGGCACCATAACCGTATTCGCGGAACGAGGCATCCTGAAAGCGGCACTGGTTTTTGTATGTTGTTTTCAACTCTTTTTCCAAAGCTGTACGCAGCACACCCCCTCCTTTTCCATGGATAAATACGATTTTTTGTCCCTTCTTTCCGGAATTGGCGTTCATTACCTCATGAAACTTTGACAACTGATAATTCAGCATATCGGCATTATTCATGCCCGAAGTTGTTTCCATCAATTGGTTGATATGAAGGTCTATTTCAATCACATTATTTTCCGGTTTTGATATTTTAACCGCCGGTTGCGGCGTACGGCGCTCTTCTTTTTTCCGGTCATACATCGCCTCCTGAATGTCAGTTGCAGAAACCAGCATCTGTTTTTCCGGCACGTCATTCACCACAAGAGGTACAATCAGGGCGTCTTCATCAAAAAAGTCGTTTTTAGTAAAGCAATGTAATTTATAAAACTTCACCGTATCAAGACGCATTTCTACCGACAAGGCATTTTTCAGGGAATATGACTTTCCCTCTTTAAATGCGACCATCTGTACACAAATATGTTCGAGCTCATTCAGACCGGCTTTCTCAAATTCTTCTATAAAAATCTTCGTATCCGGCTCTATAATTCCATGATAACGACTTGTCCAGCTGTTATTTTTACAGCTCATGTAATTGATAAACAAAAAATAATTACTCTCATTCACAAGGTAAGCCTCAAAAGGTGTTTGCATAAATGCCTTCGGCTCAACGGGCAAAAAGCCTAAACTTATATTCAGACGCTCACCCTGCGGCGTTTCCACAACCGGGTAGATGACTTGTTTGGCAGGTTTAACCTCATCTTGTGTAGGCGACACAACTGCTTTCACCGGTGGCACATAAGGTTCCGGCTCTTTACTTTCCATACGACGGTCGTCCTCGCCAACCACCACACATTCTGCGATCAGCACCGGCACATCAAAACCATTTTCATCTTCTACCAACACCTGGTCTTTCCCATGAAAAGCCGTTACAATACCACCTCCGACACTATTCAGAAAACGCACTTTATCGCCTATATTCAACTTCTTCTTTTGTAATGAGGAAGCATCGTAAAAATCTTCTTTTTTCATCTTAATTTTTTTTGTGGAGCAAAGTTAGTATTTTTGCACGTAAAATAAGCATAAATATGGCTGAAAAAGAAACAGACAGACGATCCTCCATACAACAAATAAATATAGACGAATACGATTATCCGTTACCAGATGAGCGAATTGCCAGGTTTCCGTTACAGGAACGCGACAAATCGAAACTTTTACTTTACCAAAACGGAAAAGTTAGCGAAAGCAGATTCGACAAATTACCGGATTTACTACCGGAAAACTCCCTGATCGTATTCAATAATACGCGTGTAATCCGGGCCAGGCTTCTCTTTTTAAAAGAAACGGGAGCGCAGATTGAGATATTTTGCCTCGAACCGGAAAATCCGCATGATTATGCAATGAACTTTCAGGCATACGGACAATGCCGGTGGATGTGTCTTGTCGGCAATTCGAAACGATGGAAAGAAGGTGCGCTAAAACGCAATCTAGTTATCAACAACGATGAAGTTATACTAACGGCCGAACGCGTGCAGACACACGGACAGACAAGTAGCATTCTTTTCAAATGGGATGACACACACACATTTGCCCAAATTCTTGAAGCGGCGGGAATTCTGCCTATTCCCCCCTATCTGCACCGCGAAACGGAGCAGTCCGACCTGCAAACCTACCAAACAGTCTATTCCAAAATAAAAGGTTCTGTCGCTGCGCCTACGGCAGGATTGCACTTTACTCCGGAAGTACTGACGGAACTGGACAACAAAGGATTCAAACGCGAAGAACTAACGCTGCATGTCGGAGCAGGCACATTCAAACCCGTACAAACAGAAACAATCGGCGAGCATGAAATGCATACCGAATTTATATCGGTAAACCGCTCCACGATTACCAACATTCTTAAAAAGACAGGCCATATTGTTGCAGTAGGCACCACATCGGTACGCACTCTCGAAAGCCTGTACTATATAGGCGCCATCCTTGCCGTAAATCCGGATGCCACAACGGATATGCTTATTGTAAAACAGTGGATGCCATACGAAAACAAGTTGCCACGCATCACTACGGAAAAAGCGTTACAAAACATATTGGAATATCTTGATAAAAACAAGTTAGACAAACTCATTACTTCCACACAAATCATGATTGCGCCTGGATATGAATTTCATATTGTAGACAATATGATAACCAATTTTCATCAACCCAAAAGTACGCTATTATTGCTTGTCTCCGCATTTGTAAAAGGTAACTGGAAAGAAATCTACGATTACGCACTCACACACGGCTTCAGATTCCTAAGCTATGGCGACAGCTCACTTTTGATGCATTAACAATTATCCAAACTGTCATGAAATAAGGCAATAAGGACCGACCTCGTGTGGTGAGCCGTTAAGTAGTGCAGGGCGGCGTAAAAAAATCTATGTTGTTTGAGCTTGCAGCGAAGCGAAAAGCGAGTTACATAGATTTTAGCCGACCGGAACGTTAAGCTTAACGGAGCGAGCCGCACGAAGTCTTGCTTTTTTGGTTCTTTTGTAGCAAGACAAAAGAACACCCATAACAATAAAAAAACATTTTCACCGTTTTCAAATATTATGCGCTTCATTCATTACATAGGATTTATATTAATGGGAATATTATTATTCTCATGTAAGACCGTTAAACTTAGCGTTGCCGAAGAAAAGCAAAGCATCGGTGAATATTACGAAGCCGCTAATATGTACCGTAAATTATATTCCAAAGCAAAGCCTTCTCAACGCGATATGCGGGCTTACGTTTCATACCGGATGGGGATTTGTTATCAAAAGATCAATAACACAACACGCGCGACAAGCGCATATATGAATGCCCTGCGCTATAATTATCCGGACAGCCTGTTAAACCTGCGTCTTGCCCAGACATATCATCAGGGAGGAAGATACAATGAGGCCATCAACTACTACAATAAATTTTTGGAACAAAACCCCGAAAGCACCGTCGCTAAAAATGGTCTTGAAGGCTGTGCGCTTGCTGCGGAAATGAAAGAAAATCCGACGCTGTACCAGGTTCGTAAAATGGACATTTTCAACTCCCGCTACGGGGAATTCAGTCCGATGCTTACAGGAGATAGTTATGAGAAACTATATTTCGCTTCATCACGCGCAAAAAGCGTAAACAAAGATTCTCTAAGTTCGATTACAGGGCAACTTACCAATAATTTTTTCCTTGCCGAAAAAGATGAAAAAGGGACCTGGAAAAAACCGGTAGAACTCGAAGATGCCATAAATACACTATATGACGAAGGCACACCGTCGATCTCTTCCGATGGTAATACAATGTACTATACCTATTGCGAAAGCGACCCGATAAGCTCCCGGACGGCAGAAATATATACATCCACCCGAAGCGGAGCGTCGTGGGGAATCGGTTCCCGGGTAAACCTTATTAAAGACTCCGTAACAAGCGTAGGTCACCCATCCATATCGCCGGACGGCAAATACCTCTATTTTGTGTCGGATGTCAGCAGTTACGGAGGAAAGGACATTTTCCGGGCGCGCCTGATGGGCATGAACGACTTTGCCGGTATCGAAAATCTCGGTCCTCAGATAAATACGGAAGGAGATGAGATGTTTCCTTATGTACGCGATTCCGTAACCATATACTTCGCATCAAACGGACATCCCGGAATGGGAGGACTCGATTTGTTCAAAGCGACAATGGATAGCCTGGGTGTCTGGCATGTGGAAAACATGGGCGCACCCATCAATTCGATGGGTGATGATTTTGGCATTACATTCGAAGGAAACCGGGAAAAAGGTTTCTTTTCGTCCAATCGTAATGATGCACGCGGATACGATCATATCTATTCGTTCGAACGCCCAACCGTCACGATCTTTATCGAAGGATATGTATCTGATGCCGAAGAAAATCCCATTGAAAACGCTCTCGTTCGTATCGTAGGAAAAGACGGGCTTAACGAGAAAGTATTTGCCAAACCGGACGGTTCATACAAAGTAGAACTCGAACGTGACATCAGTTATGTGATGATGGCCAGCGCACCTGAATACCTCAATCAGCATTTTGAACTTACAACAGATCCGGATGAGAAGAACGAAACATATTATGTTGACTTCTATCTTTCTCCCATCCATAAGCCGACGGTTGTAGAGAATATCTTCTACGATTTCGATAAGGCTACGCTTCGCCCCGAATCAGAAGAAGCGCTTGATGACATTATAAAAGTACTGAATGAAAATCCGAACGTAACGATCGAGATGGGAGCGCATACCGATCGCAAAGGCTCCGATAAATACAATGAAGGATTGGCACAACGACGTGCACAATCGGTTGTCGACTACCTTATAGAAGCCGGAATACCGTCAGACCGGCTGTCTGCCAAAGGGTATGGAAAATCGGAACCTAAAACAGTGACCAAAAAAATGGCGGAAGAAAACGATTTTCTGGAAGAAGATGCTGTTCTGACCGAGGAATACATATTAACACTTACGCCTGAACAACAGGAGATTGCAGACCAGTATAATCGTCGCACGGAATTCAAGGTAACCGGAACGACTTACAACCTTTATTAATCATCAAAAGCAACCATGGGAGAAACGTTATATTTCAGTCCTCTGTCATTTCCCCTTTATGTAATGACAAAACCCGTCGGTCCAATGTGTAATATGGATTGCGAATATTGCTATTATCTGGAAAAAAGTGAGTTGTTTACGGGGCGAAAGGGATATAAAATGTCGGAAGAACTCCTTGAACGTTTCACGAATGAATACATAAACTGTCAAACGTCGCCGTTCGTACAATTCACCTGGCATGGAGGCGAATCCCTGCTTCGGGGTATAGATTTTTACCGCAAAGCCGTACGCCTGCAACAACAATACGGACGCGGACGCGAGATTTCCAACTGCATACAAACAAATGGTCTGTTACTGAACGACGAATGGTGCCGTTTTTTCAAAGACAACAATTTTCTGATAGGCATCTCCATTGACGGACCGGAACACTGTCATGATGTATACCGGAAAAACCGTGGCGGAAACGGAACTTTCCTGCAAGTAATGCGCGGCGTCGAGTTGCTGCAAAAGCATAATGTTGAGTTCAACGTATTATCCGTTATCAACGACTACAATGCCGATTATCCGCTGGAAGTGTACCGTTTCTTCAAGGATATTGGCGCACAT
>JAITVS010000283.1 GCA_031285685.1 Tannerella sp. | reverse complement strand
CGCGAAAGACGTTCTGATCAAAGATTGCAGTATCGACTGTGAAAAACCCGATGCACGCCATGCAATAGTGCTGGATGATGTGACCGGAGCTGATATACGGTCTGTCGGATTGCCTGATTTTGGTGCTGAGCCTAAAATTAAAAGCATACATTCGGAAAATATCCGGATTGGAAAATAAAAATATGGCTTCACATCTTTGAACATTGAACTTTAAACATTGAACAATATACATATGAAAAAAATTCTATTATTTGCGTTGACATTCGTTTGCATACCTGCATTGCAGGCGAAAGACTATAACATAAAGAATTTCGGTGCGAAAGGAAACGGGAAGAATCTGGATTCTCCGGCCATACAAAAAGCAATAGATGCATGTACAGCAGCCGGTGGAGGGACCGTCGTTATACCTGAAGGAACCTATCTGTCGGCAACGATTATTATAAAAGACAATGTCACTCTCCGTCTGGATGACGGGGCTCTGTTACTGGGAGTTCCCGATCTGACAAAATACGATACGGTAGATCCTTTTACCGAAGGGCTTGGAATACAGGTGGGACGTACGTTCATCGCGGCAGTGGATGCTAAAAATGTAGCCATAGAAGGTACGGGTACGATTGACGGACAAGGTGCTGCCCTGAAAGCAAAACATATCGAAACCGATACCCGTCCGGAAGGGCAGCGTTGGGGCGAGCGTCCGTTTTTGTTAAGGGTCATCCGTTGCCAGGGCGTCAGAGTCGAAAATGTTACCCTGAAATATTCGGCGTCATGGACGTCGCATTATGCTCAAAGCAGCGACATCACGATTCATAATGTAAAAATAGTGAGCATAGGCGTCGCCCATAATGACGGGATTAATATCGACGGATGCGAACGGGTTACGATTTCCGGTTGCGACGTGGAAAGCGGCGATGATGCGCTTTGTTTTAAAACTACCCATAGTAAGTATCCGTGTCGTGATATAACAGTCCGTAATATGCGGCTGAAAAGTAATCAGGCGGGAATTAAAATGGGAACGGAGTCAATGGCGCCGTTTGAGAATATAAAGATTGGTAATTGCCATATATATGATACGAAGAACGGTGGTATCAAGTTGTTTTCCGTAGATGGCGCCCATCTGCGCAACATAGAGATTTCCGATATTACGATGGATGAAGTTCGTACCCCGATGATGTTCCGCCTGGGAGCCCGTTTGAATGTTTTCCGTAAAGATGAGGATACGAAACAGCCTGTCGGGACATTTGAAAATGTAATTATACGCAATGTGAAAGCCGTTGCTGCAGATGAAGCGCAGTTGACGCCTCCGTCAGGTATTCTGATCACAGGAATTCCTGGCCATTATATCACAAACCTTACATTGGAAAATATCCATATCCGTCTGTTAGGAACAGGAACGGAGGAAGATGCCAAACAGAAAGTACCCGAAGCCATCGATCAATATCCGGAAGTTAAAACATTCGGGCCTAAAATTCCGGCTTACGGAGTATGGGCGCGTCATGTAAAAGGATTGAAACTGAAGAATGTAACCTTCGAACTCAAAAATAAAGATCTGCGTCCGGAAGTTATTTGCGAAGACGGTGACATGGAAATTTACAGGTAAAACTTTGAACCTTAAACTTTGAACTTCAAATAAACGATATACACATGAAAAAAGTACTTTTACTACATTTTATCTTATTCTCCGGTATACTTCAGGCCCGTGATTATACTTTCGGGCCGGAGCAGGTAATACAGATAAAACAATTGCTTGGAAGCGGCGAATTACGTCCGGGTGACAGGGTCGTATTGGAAGATGGTACATATACGGGTTGGGAGCAATTCGATTTTTATGCGTATGGGACATCTGATGCGCCGGTAACGTTTAAAGCTCAGAATCCCGGCAAAGTAATATTTTCGGGCGCTATGGGGCTATGCCTTTACGGCGAGCACCTGTTTTTGGATGGCTTTGTTTTTCGGGACGCGTGGGCCGTCAAAGGTAACCTGATCGATTTCCGTAAGGAAGCAGGTGTCTGTGCCTACTATTCGCGTATAACCAATTGTGTGATCGATAATTGTAATGATCAAACAAAAGACAGGAAAACTTCTACCGAAAACTGGATTGTCCTGCATGGAACGCACAATCGTATAGACCATTGTTATTTTGCCCGTAAGTGGGTTGCCGGTATTATCGTTCAGGTCTGGTTGGATGCGAACGGTGAAAGCTACAACAATTATCACCGTATCGACCATAATTTCTTCGGCGAACGGGCGCCTCTAAACGCCAACGGAGCGGAAATATTCCGTATCGGACATTCCTGGTCATCGCAATTCCCATCGTGCTCGATTATTGAAGACAACGTGTTCTACCATTGTGACGGTGAGAACGAAACCATATCCGTGAAATCCTGCCGGAACATTGTCCGTAGGAATCTCTTCTATGAAAATCGGGGCAGCATCACCCTCCGGCATGGACACAATAACCTGGTCGAATCGAACGTCTTCATCGGGAATAACCTCAAAAATACAATGGGAATCCGGGTCATTAATCAGGGACATAAAATCTATAATAATTACTTGCAGGACATCACAGGAACAGGTAGCGATGCTGCAATGGTTGTTCGTATGGGTGTCTATGAAAAGCCAACGCCTGAAACCGACCTTAAAAAAGAACCACTCGTGTCTTACCACCGTGTAGTCGACGTGGATATTGCTTACAATACGTTCATCAATTGTACGCTGATCGAATTCGGACAGGGCAACGGTGATAAGGAACCTCGTAATGTCCGGTTTGCCAATAATCTGATTTCCGCTCCCAACGTCGAAAGTAATATTACCGTATCTAATCCTGCCGTATTTCCCGGAATCAAATGTTCAGGAAACTATGTATCTTTCAGAGAAGGAGCGGATTTTAAGATGGAGGGTTTTACGCTTGCACCGTTTTCTTTCGAAAAACCGGCAACAGGTCCATCCAAAGGTATTTACCTATTACGCAACAAAGTAAGAACAGAATTGGCAAGTGGATTTGACTATATCACTACGGATGCTACCGGAGCGCCACGCACGGACAACTCCACACCCGGAGCAGTACAATTTTCCAATCAGGACAAGCGGTTCAATATCGTTCCGTTCGATGATTGCGGCCCCGGTTGGTACGAACCCTTGAAAAAAGATGTTGAAAGCATAACGCAGAAAACAACATTTTGATTTTTCTACATCAACAACAAAACTATAACTATATGAAAAAAAAGGTACCGGAAAGAGCAACATTTACATGTATTCTTGTTGCTATCATAGCATTATCAGCGACATTCAATGACATCACTGCGCAAAAGCAGGACATCATACCGCAGGTTCTCAAACCATACAGGCTTTGGTACACAGAGGCCGCCCCTGACAGTGATTGGGGATGGCTGGACCAATCATTCCCGATGGGAAACGGTTACATGGGAGTAAACCTCTTCGGAGGCGTAGGGAGCGAGCGGATTCAGATTACGGAAAACAGTACGCAGGATTCAAACAACAAGGTCGGCGGATTAAACAATTTCGCGGAGGTTTATATCGATTTTGCACACGATAACGCCACCTCCGGAGACTATATGAGGGAATTACTATTGGACGAGGGCATTGCCCGTATCCGGTATTCCAACGGCGGAGTGACATACCAGAGAGACTATTTCACAAGCTATCCGGATGCGGTTATGGCAGTCCGGCTGACGGCGGACAGGAACGGTATGATTAATTTCACGCTCCGGCCTACCATTCCCTACCTTTGCGACTACCGTGAAAAGGCGGGTGACAACCGGGGAAAAAGTGGAATGGTCGTAGCATCGGGTGATATCATTACGCTTTCGGGTGTGATGGAATTTTATAATGTGCAATTCGAAGGACAATTCAAGGTTATCCCCACAGGCGGAAAACTGATTGCGAATACCAACGGTACAATCACAGTGACCGGCGCGGACGAAGCGGTCATTCTCATTGCGGTGGGAACAAACTATGTCATTGCAGATAGTAAAGCTATGTCGCAGAGTGACCGGCTTCAAAAATTAGCCGGTAATCCGCATTCTCATGCAAAAGTTACCAAATACATAACGGATGCTGCGGCCAAGTCGTATGACGAGCTATTAAAGCGACACCGGAACGACTACAAAAGTCTGTACGACAGGATGAGTTTCGATCTCGGAGGTATAGAGCCCGAGATCCCGACCAATATACTCATCGATAATTACAGAAACAATTCGGACAATGCCGATGCTCCCTATTTAGAAGAACTGATCACGCAGTATGGGCGTTATTTGCTTATCTGTTCATCAAGGAAAGGCGGGCTTCCCCCGAATCTGCAGGGGATGTGGAATGTACATCAGGATCCACCCTGGAGATGCGGATACTGGCATAATGTAAACCTCCAGATGAACTACTGGTTAGCTTTCCCCGGTAATCTGCCGGAGCTGTTTGATCCTTATATAGACTATGCCAAGGCCTATTTGCCTAAACAGCGGGAGTTTGCGGATCAGTTTGTGCAACAGTACAATCCCTCGCAACTTGACCCACAAGGGCAAAATGGATGGGCTTTGGGAAACTCCAACTGGCCGTACCAACCCAGTGGCTCCACATCTCATTCGGGATGGGGAACCGGCCCCTGGACAACGATGATGTTCTGGGATTACTATGACTATACCCGTGATAAAAACCTGCTCCGGGATGTTTTATACCCTTTCATTTATGAACAATCCTTATACCTGTCCAAAATGATGAGGACACCAGACCGTGCGTGGTTAGATACGATCCTGGAAGATGCTGATAAACTGTTGATTTATCCATCCATGTCGCCCGAAAATGCCGAAAACAGGCGATCGTGGGGAACGACATTCGACCAACAGACAACCTACGAAAATCATCGCAATACACTTTGGGCTGCAGAAATACTCGGATACAAATCCCCCCAATTAGATAGAATCAGGGAGCAGATGCCGAAACTCGATCCTATCGTTATCGGTAAATCCGGTCAGATCAAGGAGTACCGTGACGAAAAATACTACGGCGAATATGGGCAGATCAGCCATCGCCATATTTCACAACTACTCGGCGCCTATCCCGGACAGTTAATTAATGCTTCCACGCCCGCATGGCGCGATGCTACGCATAAAACGCTGAAACTACGCTTAGATTATCCTTCGACGGAAAAAGGGTGGGCGAAAGCGGAACGGATCGCAACCTACGCAAGGACACAGGATGGGGAAATGGCCTATGGGTATTTGCAGGACTTTATCAGGAAATGTGTCCTCCATAATTTGTGGAATGCACATGACGGCAATGTGACGGCCGATTATGTCCCCGAAAGGAAGAATATTAAGTTACAGATTGACGGAAGCTTCGGTGTAACGTCCGGAGTGTTGGAGATGCTTCTTCAAAGCAGTGAGTATGTTTTGGAACCGCTTCCCGCCATACCGGAAAGATGGATCAACGGCCGTTTTCGGGGCATCCTTGCCAGAGGCGCATTTGAAGTATCTGCAGAGTGGACTGACAGCCATGTCGATCAATTGACAATCCTCTCGAAAGCCGGCGGGCTTTGCGAGATACGATATCCCGAACTGTCAAATGCCGTTGTCAGGACCATCGGCGGTCAACCTATCGGGTTCAAAATTGTAAACCGTGACCAGATCCGTTTTGAGAGTGTCGTGGGCGAGACCTATATGATCACGGACATTCCGAAAGTCGCTAAAGTAAAAGATGCAGCCAATCTCATTGTCAGGGAAACGAACGTAAACTCAGTCTCGCTCACCTGGGATGCAAGTCCGGATGCCGTCTCCTATAATATCTATTATGCGATTGGAAGCGATCCTGCCTATACGCGTGCTACAACGACTACTACAACAAACGCGACTGTTGCCACCCCCTCGTTTGCTCCTGCCGGACAGGCTACGTTCAGGGTAACCGCAGTCGGTACGAACGGACGCGAAAGTCATGGAATCACCACTGTTTTGAATAGCTTATGAAACGAGTATCTTCTAATTCAGTTCCAAGTTTCAGGTTTCAAGTTCAAAATTTGGAACCTGGAACATTGAACTTGAAATCATTAAACTTGATTTTTGTACATATGAATAAAATATCATTTTTCCTGTTGAGTTGTATCGTGTTATTAACCCAATGTAATACGCACGAACCTGTTACCGTTAAAAGTCCGGACGGACAAGTGGTTTTTAATCTGTTTTCGAAGGGTGGGCAACTGTATTTCAATGCTTCTTTCAAAGGAAAAGCCGTTTTGACCGATTCACCGCTCGTTTTCTATCTTGATGGAGAGGAGTTAACAAATAGTGTATCCGGTAAAGGATCGCAAACCTACTCCATTGACGAACAATACTTCACGCGGGGTATACATCGTGATGCAGTTAATCAGTGTAACGGTATCAGTATAGATTTCGAATCGGGAAAAAACAAAATCGCTTTTGCGGTCGAAGCCCGCGCATATAATGACGGGATCGCTTTCCGTGTATTGGTTCCCGGAGAGAATGTCGTCCGTACGCCCGACGAAGCCACGGGTTTCAAACTTCCAAAGGGATCAATTGTTTGGTATCACGATATGTACAACCACTACGAGGGGATACACGAACAAAATGAGATTACACAGCTTAAAGCCGGCGAGTGGGCTGCTCCACCCATCACCGTCCGTTTACCCGACGGATCAGGTTACGCCTGTATCACGGAGGCGGCGTTATTGAATTATGCAGGCATGGCTTTACAAGCGGATGGACAGAGCGGTCTGGTAACCCGTCTCGGACACGCACAGCCTGCCGGTTACCCGTTTGCACATGATTATAACCTTTCCTTAGCGCAGGAACTATCCATCGCTGCGACAGTTACGGGTGATATCACTACACCCTGGCGTACGGTGATTATTGTTTCCGACCTGAATGGCTTGGTCAATACCGACCTGATTTCTAATTTGTCGCCGGCTCCTGACTCCACGCTTTTTCCGGAAGGAGTAGATACGGACTGGATAAAACCCGGACGTTCTGTCTGGTGTTGGCTGGACGGGGGAGAGCGCACGGTAGAGGGGATGAAAGAATTTTCACGGCTTGCAGGTCAACTGGGCTTTGAATATAATACGGTTGATGCTTTCTGGTATAGATGGACAGATGAGCAAATTAAAGATCTGGTGGATTACTCCGCACAAGATGGGGTGAAAATCTGGTTGTGGAGGCATGGAAGGGATCTTCGCGATCCGCAGAAAAGAAAAGAACTGTTTGAACGTTGCCGGCGTTTGGGAGTCGTCGGACTTAAATTGGATGCCTTTTCACATGAGTCGAAGGAGTTTGTTGATTTATATCAGGCGTGTCTCAGGGAAGCAGCAGAAAATCAATTAATGTTGAATATACATGGTAGCAATAAGCCTACGGGCGAAGTGCGTTCATGGCCGAATGAGATGACAAGGGAAGGTATACGTGGCCTGGAGTATGGCCGGAATCAATATGAATGGGCAACTCATAATACCACATTACCTTTTACCCGCCTTATTGCCGGAGCCGGGGATTATACTCCTGTGATTTTCGGTGAACGTAAATTAGATACATCCTGGGCGCATCAGATAGCAACGGCTCTTATTTTTAATTCGTCGGTCGTTATTTTTGCTGCCCATCCACAGACCATACTGGATCATCCGGCTGCGGAGATTATAAAAGATATTCCTGCCGTATGGGATGAAACAATCGTATTACCTTGCAGTGAGATCGGTGAAATAGCAGCTTTTGCCCGTCGTTGTGGTAATACCTGGTTTCTTGCTGTTCTGAACGGAAATCAGGAACGCTCCATCCAGTTTCCTCTCTCTTTTCTGGGAGAAGGATGGTATGAAGCTTCTGTTATTACAGACAGGCCTGCAGATGCTTCTGCCGTGAAGAAAGAACGTGCTTTTTGCCGGAAAAACGATTCGTTAACAGGTCACATGAGAGCCGGTGGGGGATATGTTGTTCGTTTTCAATTAAAAAACTAAATAAACTTTATTATGGGAAAGAGATCTTATGTATTTAGTCTGATTGTAATACTCTGGATCTTTCAGAGTTGCAAGTCTACCGACTCCTGGGAGCTGACTTCTCCGGATGGGTCCGTTCGTTTCGTGGTTGAGAATAAAAAATCGGGTGGTGATAAAATCCTGCATTATACGGTCTATTTTCAGGATTCGCTGGTAATAAATTCTTCCCGTCTCGGACTGATATTGGATGACATTGAGCTTGGCAGGAATGCCTGTATCGTTTCGATCGGGAATGTAAAAGAAATCAATGAACCTTATGAATTGAAAGCCGGCAAGCGTCTTCGTACGGTAAATAATTGTAAAGAACTCATTCTTATCTTCGAAGGAAAAGAGAAACTTCAATATGGATTGATTATCAGGGCCTATGATGATGGGGTTGCTTTTCGTTATACCATTCCTTCCGAAAGTAACGATCTCCATATTATAAATGAAGAACTGACGGAATTTGCCGTTCCTGCAGACGGCAAGGCATGGATACACCCCTACGACTGGAATTCAAGATATAAGCCGAGTTATGAACAATATGCGGAAAGCGGGATCGAAATAGGTTCCGAACCTGACCACGATAAAGGATGGGCGTTTCCGATGTTGTTTCAATCGGCAAATGGCTGGATGATGGTTACCGAAGCCCTGTTGGATGGTACTTATCCGGCGACACATATTGATAATTCCGGCAAAGACAGAGCTTATAAAATCCGTTTCCCGGAACCGGAAGAACCGGTTGTACCCGATCCGGTGGAGCCTCGTTCTGTCTTACCCTGGAAAACACCCTGGCGGGTTATCATCGCAGGAAAAGATCTGAATACTGTTTTCAAGACTCAAATGGTTTCTCATTTGAATCCTCCTTCTGTGGTGGCAGACGAATCATGGATTAAATCCGGACGGTCGTCATGGAGCTGGTGGTATGAAGGCGCCAGTGTAACAAGTTATAAAAAACAGATAGATTATGTCGACCTTAGTCGTGAGATGAATTGGGAGTATGTTCTTATAGACGCCGGATGGCAGCGGATGACTGACGGCGGAACAATGGAAGACGTAGTTAAATATGCCAATGAAAAAGGAATCGGCATCTGGCTTTGGTATCATTCCGGAGCGGGCAGGGGAGATAATTTTCCGGCAGAACACCGTTTGATGTCGGATCCGGTACAGCGAAGGAATGAAATGAAACGTATCCACGACCTGGGTGTCAAGGGAATAAAAGTTGATTTTTTTGATACGGATAAACAGGAAATTATGAAATTATATCCGGCTATTCTTCAGGATGCTATCGAATATAAACTATTAATCAATTTTCATGGTGCGACTCTTCCCCGTGGTTTTGAGCGGACCTATCCGAATCTGCTCACTACGGAAGCGATCCGGGGTGCTGAAACTTTGGGGCAACAACCTCGTTGTGATCTGGCTGCGGTGCATAACGCAACCGTTCCTTTTACCCGTAATGTAGTCGGATCAATGGATTATACGCCGGTCACGTTTTCGAATAAAATCCGTCAGGGGGTAGTGGCTTATCGCCGGACAACTGTCGCTCATCAATTAGCCTTATCTGTTGTATTTGAGTCCGGTTTCCAATGTTTTGCCGATC
This sequence comes from Tannerella sp., assembly GCA_031285685.1. Classification (GTDB taxonomy): domain Bacteria; phylum Bacteroidota; class Bacteroidia; order Bacteroidales; family Tannerellaceae; genus Tannerella. The sequence continues at coordinate 6,470 of JAITVS010000283.1, read as the reverse complement.
GCGCCGAAGCCTACCGGGGACTTCCGGATTTGCCGAAACAATACCTGAAAGATGTGCCTGCGGCATGGGACGAAAGTGAACTGTTGGCCGGTTATCCTTCTGATTTTGCCGTTGTTGCGCGTAAAAGCGGCGCTTGCTGGTATATCGGGGGCATCAATGGGCTGGATGAAGAGCGGGTGATCGAATTTATTCTTCCGGATGATTGCAAAGGAAGGCCGTTTACACTCATTACGGACGGAGCGGATAAAGATGCGTTTGCCTATGAAGAGGTGAAGTCTGAAGACGGGACGCTGAAAGTAAAACTGTTGGGTAACGGCGGCTTTGCTGCAAAAATAGCATGTGATAATTAAAATAATGGATATAAAAAGTTCCAAGTTCCAAGTTCCGAGTTCCAAGTTTCAGGTTCCAGGTTCCGAGTTTCAGGTTCCGAATTTTAAACTTGAAACTTTGAACTTAAAACTTAAAATCATATTACTTTAGTGTTAAAATTTAATTTATGCATATATGAAACGAAAATTGATCACATTGGGATTTTTCCTGTTCGCTGTAATGTCTTTATCAGCACAGATTAAATGGGAGCAGGTGGAACCGGGAGTTTGGAAAGGCATTGTAGGAACCCCGGAAAAGTATTCACTCCTGGAAGTTTCCGGGGCGAAGCCCCTGAAAGAAGGTTTTAGCCGGTTACCTGAAGTTGTGTTACCGGCGTTGGCCCCGGAAATAATGGGGTTTATACAGGATGGCAAAACCTCTCTTCGTATACCGTTAGAGAAAAAGGAACAGTTATATGGTTTCGGTTTGAATTTCCAGACGGTTCATCAGCGTGGAAAAATACTGGGATTACATGTCGATCATTACGGTGGAAAAGATAATGGCCGGACACATGCTCCCGTTCCCTTTTATGTATCCAGTAGTGGATATGGTATATTCATCAATTCCGCCCGTTATTTGACTGTTTATGCCGGGTCGGGTTCACGAAAGGATAGTCCGGAAGCTCCGGTAGCCAAAGACCGTAATACGGATAATACATGGTCTTCCCGTCCTTATTCGGATGCAGTCTCGATCCTGGTGCCTGCAGAAGGAGTGGAGATCTATTTGTTTGCAGGTCCTACGCCAATGGATGTTGTTCGCCGTTATAATCTGTTCTGTGGTGGGGGTAACTTACCTCCGCGATGGGGACTGGGATTTACGCAGCGTACCCAGAAACTGTATACGGCTGAACAGGTGAAGCAGGAAGCGGAAGAATTCGAAAGCCGGGGATTTCCTCTTGATTATATTGGTCTTGAACCGGGTTGGCAGAGTAAAGCATATCCCTGTACCTTCGAATGGGATCAGCAACGTTATCCGGATCCGGGTGGATTTGTCAAAGAAATGTTGGATAAGGGTGTCCGCATTAATCTATGGACAAACCCGTACGTATCGCCCGATTCGAAAATTTATGAAGAAATGTATCCGGTTAGCGGATCACATACGGTATGGTGTGGTATCGTTCCTGATATGGCAGATGAAAGAGCGCGTAAAATATGGATGGATAAGCTGGAAAAAGAGCATGTGAGTTTAAATGTCAGTGGTTACAAAATAGATGAAGTCGATGGTTATGATTATTATCTGTGGCCGGATGTGGCGACTTTTCCGTCAGGCATTAGCGCCGAACAGATGAGACAGACGTACGGATTATGGGTACAGCGTACAACGGATGATTTGTACAGAAAGCGTAATCAACGCACATTCGGACTCGTTCGCGCATCAAATGCCGGAGGAAATAATTTTCCTTATGTAATTTATAACGATTATTACAGTCATCAGGATTTTATTACAGCGCTGATTAATTCCGGATTTAGCGGAACCCTGTGGACTCCGGAAGTGCGCAGTTCCAAGACAGCGGAAGAATGGTTGAGGCGTTTCCAATCGGTTGTTTTTTCACCGATGGCCATGATTAATGCGTGGGCAAGCGGAACAAAACCATGGACTTTTCCGGAAGTGGCTCCACAGGTGAAAGAATATGCTCTTTTGCGTATGCAGATGATGCCTTACTGGTATACGGAATTTGCACGTTATCATTTTGACGGTATTCCTCCGTTCCGTGCGATGAGTCTGGAGCCCGGATTTAACCCGGAGCAAGCTCTTTCTTCCGAGTTGCAGAGCAACAACCTGGAAGATAATCCTTATCTGGAAGCTATAACGAAAGAGATAAAAGATCAGTATATGGCCGGCGAATACCTGCTGGTAGCTCCCTTATTCACCGGACAGGAGAGCCGGACAGTCATACTTCCGAAAGGAAATTGGTATGATTTTTACACAGGTGATTATGTTGGTAACGGGGAAACGATTACCGCAAAGCCGGGTCTGGAACGTATTCCGGTATATGTGAAAGACGGTGGTATTATTCCGATGATGAACTCGAGGCTTCATGCGCCCAAACCGGACGAACGGGTTGATCTTGAAATCCGTCATTACGGAGAGGCCAACGGCTCTTATCGTTTGTATGATGATGACGGGGAGACATTTGATTACGAGAAAGGCATGTATAGCTGGCGCGAAATTAAAGTGGAACGTCAGAAAAATGGCCGTCTGAAAGGTTTTGTTTCATCTCCGGAGAAAGGGAAACCTAATACAACCGGAAAGATAACCTGGAAGTTTATGACTACGATCGGAAAATAATTTTACTTTTATCACTAATACTAAATTAAACATCGTATGAAAGCAAGATATTTACTTTACACACTGGCTGCGTTTTTACTGTTTTCATGTTCTTCGAAAGAACAAAATTACGAATTAAGTAATTTCCCTGAAAATGCGGATCCCAAAGATGTAGGAAACCGTATTGCCTATAAGTTTCTGGTTACGCCCCATACCCGTTTCGGCAATCCAAGAGCGGAAAAAGCGCCGAATTACATTACATATCCGGATGCCTGTACGTGGTTAGGCGCTTTGTGGTTTGCAAAAGCAACGGATAACAGGGAGATGGCGCTCAAACTGAAAGACCGTTTTGAACCTCTGTTCGGTGAAGAAGCGAATCTGTTGCCTCGTATGAATCATGTGGATCATAATGTGGTGGGTTCCGTACCGCTGGAAATCTATATGCAAAAGCTGGGTGGTCAACAATACTATGATTTGGGAATGAAGTATGCCGATACACAGTGGGAGGTGCCGGAAGATGCGACACCGGAGCAAAAAGCGTATGCCGAAAAAGGCTATTCCTGGCAGACGCGTATCTGGATTGATGATATGTTTATGATTACCACTATCCAATCACAGGCCTATAAAGTAACGGGGGAACGTAAATATATAGATCGCGCCGCCGATGAGATGATCATGTACCTGAAAGAGATACAACGTCCTAACGGGCTTTTTTATCATTCGCCCGATGCTCCGTTTTTCTGGGGACGCGGAAATGGATGGATGGCCGCCGGTATGGCGGAATTGCTTGCTGTGCTTCCGGAAGATAACCGGAACCGGACAGGTATCATGGAGGCCTATCGGAAAATGATGGCTACACTTAAGCAGTATCAGGGCGAAGATGGCATGTGGAAGCAGCTGATCGATGAGCCTGCTTCCTGGAATGAGACCTCCGGTACAGCTATGTTTACCTACGCCATGATTGTCGGTGTGAAAAACGGCTGGCTGGATAAAAAAGAATATGGAGCCGTGGCGCGTAAGGGATGGATCACCCTGACCGGCTATATCAATGGAGATGATGAAGTAACGGATGTTTGTGAAGGAACCAATATAAAAAATGATAAAGATCATTACATGAACCGTAAACGGATCACCGGCGACCTGCATGCACATGCACCGTTATTATGGTGTGCTGCGGAGTTGGTTTCACATTGATTTTTAATACTATGTTATACGAATCAATGCTGTTTGTTAAAAATAATAATTGTACTTTAATACTATTTAGTATGCACCTTTCATAATAAATTAAGTTGTCCAAGAGAATGAAAAACAGGTGATGGTACTGTGTTTGTTCTTTGTTAAATTATTGAAAATTAGTTGATCTTGTTTGCTGTAATATATATCAAGATGATATAACTTAATGGAATTTTTATATGAAAAAAAAATTATTGTTTTATTTGATGTTTTTTCCCGTATTTGCTTTTGCACAGGGATTGGACAGGCATGATTTCTTCTATGCCGGGGAAGGTAAAATACACCATATGTACATGGTGAAAGACGGAAAAGTGGTCTGGCATTACCATAATCCTGACAGCCGTGGTGAAATCAGCGATGCCTGTCTGATGGATGACGGAAACATCCTTTTTGCTCATCAGTACGGCATAACGGAAATCGGCGCTGATCAAAAAACAGTTTGGAGTATTGATGCGCCTGAAGGATGTGAAATACACAGTGCACAACCTATAGGCAAGGATTACGTCGTTTATATCCAAAACGGAACACCTGCAAAACTGCTTGTAATGCATATCCCGACCAGGCAGATCAAAAGGGAATTTACATTGCAAAGTAAAGGATCGGTACACGGACAATTCCGGAATGCCCGGCTCACCGGCAAAGGTACGATCATTGTGTCGCACATGGATATGGGCAAGGTCTGTGAATATGACAGCCAGGGAGAAGAAGTCTGGTCCATTGACGTTTCGAGTCCATGGTCGGCTATACCATTGAAAAACGGGAATATATTGATTACCGGCAATACGGGTGAAATACAAGAAGTGAACCGACAGGGAGATATCGTTTGGACCATCAATCTGAAAGAGACGCCGGAGTATAAAGTTAGTAGCCCCCAGGTTGCCTACCGCCTTTCGAATGGTAATACTATTGTCAACAACTGGTTTAACCAATGGAGCCGGAATGCGGTCTTTGATCCGGAAGATCCGCCTTTGCAGGCTATTGAACTTACACCCGATAAAAAGGTTGTATGGGAGCTTTGTTCCTGGCGTGAACCGGCTAATCTGGGGCCATCAACCATTATTCAATTATTGAACGAACCGATGGTTCGTGGGAAAATGTTTTTTGGGGAATTCAAGTAAATCCCGACGAGCATAACTTGGGATAGTATAGTCGCTGTCTCAAGAAATATTCCATACCATGCTTGCGATAGCAATAAACGTATTCAATAAATTTGGAAAGTCAGGATGACTTTACTTTATAAGTCCCTTTAAAAATTATGAAACATGAAAATTAATCGTTATGAAAAAGCAAAGAAAAACAATCCCGGAATGTGAGGGAGAGAGAGGCGTTTTGTCCGATGAACAGAAGGAACTCTTTGTGCAAAACCTTCACTTGCTTGATTCTGTTTCTACAGAATGTCTTTGTGTGTTGGACGTTCCGCAAAAACAATTTGTTTATGTAAAGCTCGATCCTCTCTTTTTATGTGACTTTTCCGTTGAAGATGCTTTAAGAGACGGATATGATTTTTATGCTAAAATCGTATATTCCGAAGATTTATCCTTATGGACGGATATGTATAAGGCGGTTATACGATATCTGAAGGATTTTGAGGCTAAACGGGATGAAATAGACTCTTTTTCCTGTACACTTCGCCTTCAATACAATTTGTCGATTATTTTGCGTCCTATACCACAAATGATATGCCATCGGATGAAACCTGTTTGGGTAGATAATAAACTACGCTATCTACTATGTTCCGTGCGAACATCAAACTTTAGAGAAGCCGGGCATTTATGCGTATATGGCAAAGACGGACAAACTTATAAAGAATATCAGTTTGTGACCAAGCGTTGGAAACAAAAAACAAAAATATTGCTTACCGAATGCGAATACGTAATATTGAGATTATCCAAACAGGATATAAGTTGTAAGGAGATCGCCAATATGTTATGTAAAAGTCAACATACCATAGGCAACCAGATACAAACCTTATATTCTAAATTAGGCGTTCATTCCATGCCGGAGGCGATAGAATATGTTTATTATTACCGGTTGCTCCATCCGAGCCGGGATATCGTCAGCCTGTCTGCCCATGAAAAAAACGATGAGTTGTTCACAGAAGAATTACTGCGGCGTCTCCAGCAGCATTTGGCAGATAAAAAAGGTGTACGTCAAGCGGCCAGGATGGAAAATGTACCGGAAAGTACGGTTCGAAATTGGATAAAAGAAGACAAATTGACTCGAACCAAGTGAGGTCATTGTGTTGTTTTTGTTTCTTTTGCGCAAAAAATGCAATAAAAATGCGCAATAAAACACGAATTGTTAATGTAAATACTTATTGATTAATTAGTTTTGTTTTTGTAAATAAGATGCAATAAGACTATTTTAATATTTGTGCGTACACACTATATTTGTAAACAATTATCTTATCATATTGTTTAACTTAATACGTGAAAGAAATGAAAAAGTTCAGTAAAATCAAATTGAATCAATTCAGTAAAGATGAATTAGATCAACGAAAAATGAATGCTTTAAGAGGGGGGTGTGATTGTCGCCATGGTATTTGTGGATGTTATATCTGTGATGATTCTCCTTATAATGCAAGTTCAGATGTGGATATG
>JAITVS010000088.1 GCA_031285685.1 Tannerella sp. | reverse complement strand
GTAACTGTTTTTCCGTCAATCATTTTTACGTTTAACGCAAGTTTATTGTCTCCACTGGTTAGTGGGATACGTGCGTACGAAATGCCGTGGGGCAGGCACTGCCAATTGCGGGTATCGGCCTTTTCGGTGGCTGCGTTCACAATACTTAATATGGCGCCTGCATTTTTATCCTCTTTGCGGGTGACTTCCTCAAGGGCTTGTTTGGCAGCGACCCGCAACAACGAACTTGCCATTTCGCGCATAAACCGGTCATTCAGCGTTTTGAACGCTATAGCATTAATGTCTTCAACAGGTTCCAACGGGTAGGATGCCGTGCCTGATGCAATGACGGCGCTTACCGAAGCAGGCTTCCGCTCCACGTACTTCGGAAAAGCCACTCTTACCAACTTCAAGTCCGAAAAACTTTCTTTTTCGGAAGATGATCCCGGGTAGAAAGGAAAAGAAATCCCAAGCCCCTCATTTGCAAAAGTTACCACTCCGCCTTCGCCTCTGACGATTGTAAAATTGATGCTCCACTCATCCTTCACCGGACCAAAGCCATTCATCCAGAAGAAGATCATCTCAGCCTCAGGTTTCCTGGCGGGTGTATATTTCGTGTCGAACTTGCGCTCATAGAAATTCAATTCCTCACTAAAACCAAGAATATATGCCGTACGGAGAATGTCCAATTTGAGTTGCCGGGGCGGTTGTACGTTGAAATTCTGCGTGTAATCGGTTTCGTAAACATCCAGGGCGTTGCGGTAAGCAATAAAGGCGTTGTTATAGTCGCCGTTGGCATCGTACAGCAATCCCATCATAGTATGTGCAAAGGCATCGCGCTGATAACGGTTTTTGTGATCTTTATACTTATCGTTCAGGTTATTCAGTTTCAAGTTGATGCGCCGGCATTCCACCATCGCATCCTCGCGTTCGTCCAGTTGCATGTAGTTGATCGCCTTGAAAGAGTTAACCATCACCACTTCAAAGTCCTCCGCGCGGTAAGGCTTCACCATCGGGTTGGTGATCAGCGCCAACGCCTCGGCCCCAAGGTGCTTGCTGTAATCGTCGATAACATTTTCGGCGGTATTCAGGTAATCAACCGAATGTTGGTAATCATCCAGCATCCACGATACATAACCCCGGTTGAGGTAGTATAGTAAACGGTTTCGGTTATTGGGGCTTTTGGTGTCCTTCTCAAGCAGCTTGTTTGCTGTCTCGAATTGCCCTGTTTCAATTGCCTGGTTCAACTTGATATTCTTGGCATAATACGTTGCGCAACCGGTCAAAACGACAGCAGCGGACATATAAATCATCCAACGACAGCAACGGTTACGCAATTTCATGAGCAATGAATCGGATATAAGTATAGAGGAAATAGCTTAATTGCGGATCATTTTCTTGATTTTCTTATCACCTATCCACACGATTTCGGTGGTTTCGATATTGGCTAATTCCAGGTCGATTTGGTAGTAAACAGCCTGGTCTCTTTTATAACCGTCAACGATAGAATTAACCGTGCCTTGCATCATAAAGTCGGCGCCTAACTCACGGCCCCATTTCTTGGCAGTTTCAGGCGATGCAAATTCCTGTTGTCCTGCACGCTCGCGACGTAATTCTTCGCGCTTTTCACCAGCTTGCACCAAACGGATGGAACCATTATTAACAATGGCTTTTTCCAGGTCCTTAATAAAGGTTTCAGTATTGATGTGTTCGTGGCTTTTGTTATTGATCAACCCTACCACAATCACAGGCTTTTTCTGGTGCTTTTGCTCGAATGCTACTGCCCATTTGTTTCCGAACATCTGTTCGATCATGGCCTCAGCAGTTAATCGCGAGTCGGTATCGTTCCACCGTCCGCTCAAATCGGTTTGTGTACTTGGGTCAACCCGTTTCACCGAATGGGAACATCCCAATGTTATGGTTGCCAACAATGCTACCAGACAATACTTTGCAAAAGATTTCATATTCATGTTTTTATATTATTTTAAAAGTCAATGGCTTCATCAAGTCAAGAATTATGCCAAATATACATTATCGGCATATTTAAAATATACGTAAAATAATCCTGATAGTTTCAAAACGTATAAGGTTTAAGAGTTTCGAGTTTTAAGTTTCAAGTTGGGCAAAGCCGGTAGTTTGGAACTTCAAACTCTCAAACTTGAAACTTACTCCGGGTAATATGTTGCAAAAGTTTTGTCATTATAAAGTACAATCATTTTTTCGATTGTTTTTTTTAGTTCTACTGGCGGCAATATTTCCGGCTCGCTCCCGGTAGTTTTCTTTGTATCGCCTTCACTGGAAGATATGTTTTGCGATTCACCAGGAATATCAGGAGGTACAGATACTTTCTCAACAGGTGCTGGCGTTGCAAAAAGATCGGGAACATCCGCAACTGTAGATTTGTACATGGAACCTTGTCCCAAGATAAGCCATTCGGCATTCAGTTTTGGAAAACGTATCAATAATTTCTGCAAAAAATCAAAACTTGGATAGTTACGTCCGGATAATATATGCGATATACCGGAGCGTTGCACGCCCATTTCGTCGGCCAGCAGGGAAGAAGTGAGGCCCTCGGATGTAATGATCTTCAATAACCGTTCTTTCATACCGGGAATATAAAAATGTAACAAACTCGATTCATATCAAAACACAAAAGTACACATTTGTAAATTACGACAAGTCACAATTGTAATTTATCAGTGTTTACAAATGTACTCGTATCAGATTTCCTTGAATAATGACATGAATACTAATTCCTTGTATAATTGGATAATGAAGAGGATTAAGTAATATAAACCGATAGTTTATGCAATATAATATAAAATATTGATTATTAACACATTAAATCACAATATATGTGTATTCAGAGTGAATTTGATACACATGTAACCTAAAATTGCCTAATTACTTAAATTATTACTTTATGTAATTTATAACTAATTACTGATTAGTAGAATATTATAATATCAAATATTACATGTATTAACTGATCATAAGTTATTTCGTGATTATAGCCTTGTACGTTGCATACATTTGTAAGCGTGTCACATTTGTGATATTTGGATCTTGGTTACATTTGTAATTTAGCGAACTGCTGAAAAATATTTAATTTTTGATAGCCTGATAAACGGCTGGGGTCAATAAATTTTAATACTTTTGTATTTTTATGCTTGAAGTGTAACATTATGCCCTTGGTTTGAGTATAAGAACTAATCAAAATGCAACACTAAGATTTTGATAAGTATTTGAAGGTAAAGATATATAGAAAATTATATGCTAATAAACGGTATCCGCCACAAATTAGGTTCCGAAGTAGATGCCCGCAGGTCAGCCTCTTTTTTGAGGTATTTGATACATTATTTGCAGATGTTTGCATTCCTGGGTGTGATTGTTCCTATCCTTATCGGGGTCGATTATTTCATAGTCCCGGAAACGCAAGACGAAACCGTGACCAACAAATTTTACCAGGTAATGGATAACCTGAACCAGATCGAATATCACTTTTTTACCGACTCATATCGTTTTATTTCCGACATTGTTTTCTACGAAAATACCGATATTGGCGATCAAATCATTCTTTACCGCACACCCATATTCAAGACAATTACAAATGTATCCCATCAGGCAGAGCAAGGTGTTTACATTTGTAAGCCGACCAGCATATACGGATGGCCGCTCATTGTGGTCGGTTTAACATTCATCTGTTCGCTGATCATGATTATTAAAACATGGGGCTGGATCCGGAAACGTAATCATGTCAAATACGATTCGGTCGTCAATCTGGGTGTGATCAATGCATTCCTGTGCGTAATCACTATTATTGCCATCCTGTTTCACATTCCGTATTAGCCAAGTCAAACCAAGCTAGCAACACTATAAGCAAACGTAATTTGTATAACACGTGTCCATACACAATTATCTACGTGCGAACAAGTACTTAAATCAAATCCATATTTATAAACAGATTGTTGATAAAATGGAAACGTCGAATTTATGCGCGCCAGAAAGAAATCCGTAAGCGAAAAATGAACAGCTATACGAAATTGTGTCAGTTTTTTTGTACTTTTGCAGCCATAAAAGAAATATACATGAAGAAGAATATAGCCTTACTCCTGGGAGGCGATTCGGCAGAAGCAGTTATATCGGAGCAAAGTGCCAGCCAAGTGTTACAGCATTTGGATGTTGCTCTGTATGAGGTATATCCTATAACCATAAAAGGCACATCGTGGACGTATACTTGTAATGATACAACCATAGATGTGGATAAGAGCGATTTTTCCGTAACTGTTGCCGGACGCCGTATACATTTCGACTGTGCTGTTCCGGTGATACACGGAACACCGGGCGAAGACGGGCGATTGCAGGCTTATTTCGAATTGATGCATGTGCCATATACTACCTGTGGCGTTTTGGCCTCGTCACTTACATTTAATAAACATGCGTGTAAAACTTACCTGAATTCTTTAGGCATTCTTTTCCCGAAAGGCAAATTGATCCGGAAAGGAGAAAAAGTCGACGCCACGGAACTTTGTGCTATACTGGGTTTGCCATGTTTCATCAAGCCTAATAACGGTGGTTCGAGTTTTGGCGTCACTAAAATCAAATCGAGTAATGAATTAGCTCCGGCGTTAGAAGCAGCTTTTGCCGAAGATGCTTATGAAGTGCTGGTTGAAGAATTTATTGAAGGTACCGAAATTACATGTGGATTAGTGAAGTTAGACGGACAGGTTATTGTTTTCCCTATTACTGAAATCGTTAGTAAAAAGGAATTCTTTGATGTGGAAGCCAAATATGAAGCCGGTATGTCTGACGAAATCACCCCGGCGCGTATCAGTGAATCGTTGTGCGCAGATTGTGAAACATTATCCATAGCCATATATAAGTACTTGGATTGTAGAGGAATCGTAAGGATCGACTACATTATACGCGATGGCCGGCTCTATTTTCTTGAAGTAAATACAGTGCCCGGAATGAGTGCAGCCAGCATTATACCAAAGCAAGTAAATGTTATGGGATTGTTATCAATTAAGGATCTGTATACCAATTTAATAGATGAGGCAATCGAAAGGGTGGGAGAGAGGTAGAAATAGAAAAAGGTCGATAATTTTAACAAAAAACAAAAAATAAAAGCTAAAAACTTCGAATATTCAGTTTTATAGCTAATTTTGCATTTTTCAAAACCAACTCAAAATATGAGCTTATTAGGAATCAAACTGAAATTGGGATTTTTCCCCAATGCGGAAAAGATTGACAGGCAGCATGATACGCTGTTGAAGGAATACAACGAATACGTAGCGTATTCCCAATCAAAAGAACTGGCACGATTCGAATATTTAAACAAATATCTGAATTCGCCTGAGTTTGAAGAAATGGAAAATAACCCGGAAGTTGACCGGTCCAAAATAGAAGAGATTAAAAGTGAGTTTGAACTTTTAAAAAAGTCTCCGGGGTTAGTTGGGTATTTAAAATCCAAAAGTCAGGAAGCTAAATTTGTTCCTGTTAAAAACTGGAAATTAGAGTTCGAAGACCATTTTACAGGCGATAAACTGGATTATAACAAATGGTTGACACGTTATTATTGGGGCGATAAACTTTTGAAAGACAGTTATTCGCTTCCCGGTGATCAGCAGTGCAACACCAATGGTAAAAACATCGGCTTGTCCGGTTCAAAACTATCTATCCTTACCCAAAGCGAAACAGCCAAAGGTTTCACTTGGAATCCCGTATCAGGGTTTGTTCTCCGCGAATTTCCATATACATCAGGAGTTATTAATACCGGTAAGGCATTCCGCCATTTGTATGGAAAAGTGGAAGCTAAAATTAAAGTTCCTAAAGGGAATGCGTATCATGCTTTTTGGCTTGCCGGGGAACG